>JAGBXH010000117.1 GCA_017629395.1 Clostridia bacterium
CGAAGTGGTCATAACGGGGCTGACTCGAAATCAGTTTGTGCTTTCGCACACGAGGGTTCGAATCCCTCTCTCTCCGCCATAAAGGAAAAGGACGAACCTTGTGTTCGTCCTTTTCCTTTATGGCGGAGAGAGAGGACACATGACAATCCTCTTTTTTGCACAGCAAAAAAAAGGGTTCGCATACCCCGCCCGAAGATCGGAGAGCGACCCGCGCAAGCGGGGCATTCTCCAAGCGCAGGGCGTGGGTATTCTCGCCGCAGGCGAGTACCCCTCTCTCCTGTTACATGCCGGTTTGCGCAAGACGCCCAAACGCTTTCTGCACCCTTTGGCGCAAACATGGGTTCTGAATCCCGCCTTAGCCTTAGTTACATAAATTCGGGAGGAGCAAGCCCCTCCCCTACGGATGCACAATCAAATCAAAACGATCCCATAGCGCAGGCGATCAATGATCGCCCCCACGTTACGCAAAGGCATTGACGCGCGCGGGCAATTGTGATATAATGGCAGCAGCACACGTACAAGGAGGTGCCCCATGCTCGAACCCATGGCTGCGTTTTTTGAAAAACGCCTGGATACGTACGATTGGCATATGCTCAACGAAATTGAATCCGCGGGCGAGTTTTACCCGTTCACGGCAGACCTTTTACCGCGCCATGCGGGCGCGCGCGTGTTGGATCTCGGCTGCGGCACGGGACTGGAATTGGAATTTTACTTTGCGCAAAACCCGAAAGCCTGCATCACGGGCATTGACCTCTCGCGCGGCATGTTAGACGCGCTGGCTGCCAAATTTGCGGAGCGCGACGTCACGCTTTGGTGCGGCTCGTACTTTGACCTGCCCTTTGGAGAGCGCGCGTTTGACGCTGCCGTGTCGGTGGAGTCGCTGCACCACTTTACCGCTGCGCAAAAGCTGCCCCTCTACCAAAAGCTGCGCGCTGCGCTGACGGACGGCGGCTACCTGATCCTGACCGACTATTTTGCCGCGTCCGACGACGAGGAGCGCAACCTGCGCCAAAATCTGCTCTCGCTCAAAGCCGCGCAAGGCATCTCGGACGACGCGTTTTATCACTACGATACGCCCTTGACCGTTGCACACGAAACCGAAGCCTTGCTTGAAGCGGGCTTTGCCTCGGTAGAGGTACTTGCACAATGGGGCAACACCTACTGCCTGCGCGCACAAAAATCAACAACGAGGAAAACGACGTGAAAAAATATCTGCACTTATTTTTCACCATGCTCAAGATCGGGCTGTTCACCTTTGGCGGTGGATACGCCATGATCGCGCTGTTGGAGCATGAATTTGTGGAAAAGAAAAAATATCTGGAAAAGCAAGAATTTCTGGACATGGTGGCGATTGCCGAATCCACACCCGGTCCCATTGCCATCAATGCCGCGACCTACATTGGCTACAAGCAACTGGGCTTTCTCGGTGCACTTGCCTGCACCGTGGCAATCTGCATCCCCTCCGTGGTCATCATCTTCGCCATTTCCCTGTTCTTTGACGCGTTTCTGTCGCTGAAATTGGTAGAATACGCCTTCCGCGGCATTCAAGTCTGCGTGGTCTATCTCATTTTCTCCGCGGGGCTGAAGATGCTGAAGCAAATGAAAAAAACGCCTCTGTCGGTCACCGTTGTGGTCACAGTCGTGCTGTGCATGATTGCCTTTTCTCTGCTTGCGGTCAAGTTCTCCACCATTCTCTATATCCTCATCTGCGGCTGCATCGGCTTGGTGATCTACTTGATCAAGCAGGCAAAGCACAAAAAGGAGGGCGCGACATGATCTATCTGCAACTGTTTGTGACCTTCTTTGAGATCGGACTTTTCACCTTCGGCGGTGGATATGCCATGATCTCGCTCATCCGCGACAAGGCGCTGGCGCTGGGCTGGCTGACCGAGGAACAATTACTCAATATGATCGCGGTGGCGGAATCTACCCCGGGCCCGATTGCGGTCAATATGGCAACCTTTGTGGGCTCGACGCAGGGCGGCGTGTTTGGCGCGCTGACGGCAACGCTTAGCGTGGTGCTGCCCTCGTTTATCATCATTCTGCTCATCGCATCCGTGATCCGCAATTTCCTCAAATACAAGGGCGTGCAAGCATTTTTGGGCGGCGTGCGCCCCTGCGTGGTCGCGCTGATCTTAGCAACCGCCGTCACCATGGCACTAAGCAC
>JAGBXH010000118.1 GCA_017629395.1 Clostridia bacterium
CGAAACCAATCTGCGCTGCCTTGCGCAAACAGCACAATATGATCATATGTATTGCGCCATCGGCATCCATCCCGAGGATTGCCAGCATATCGAGCGCAGCCCCGACGAGGTGCTCTCGGAGCTGTACGCGCAGCTTTGCGATCCCGAGATCCGTCGTCGCGATAAGATCGTTGCCATTGGTGAGATCGGCTTTGACTATTACTGGCAGCCCGTCAATAAGGAGCTCCAGCACGCATACTTTTCCCGCCAGCTCGACATGGCGCGAGAGCTTGATCTGCCCGTCATCATCCACGACCGCGAGGCGCACGGAGATACACTTGCCATGATCAAGCAGTATCCCGGTGTGCGCGGTGTGTTCCACAGCTACTCCGGCAGCGATGAAATGGCAAAGGAGCTTTTGAAAATGGGCTGGTATCTCTCTTTTGGCGGGCCCGTTACCTTTAAGAACGCGGAAAAGGTCAGACGCGCTGCTGCTGCCGTACCGCTTGACCGCCTCTTGCTGGAAACCGACTGTCCCTATCTGACTCCCCATCCCCACCGCGGTAAGATCAACCATTCGGGATATATGCACCTGACTGCCGAAATGCAAGCCGAGCTGCACGGAGTTGCAGTCGAGGAGGTCGCACGCGCTACGGCAAATAATGCCATGAAACTGTTTGATATCTCATAAAATTGTATAAATTGAACAAAAAAGAGGGCGTAATTTTTACGCCCTCTTTGCAAAAAAATCAATCGGACGTCTTGAAAATTCGCACTTGGTGCTGTATAATAAAGGAGTATGTTGTATCTTTTTACGCATATTTGCACATAAAAAACAATTTTGTGAAGCAATAAATTCAATGAAAGGGATCCCTCGTCCCGGCAATAGGTCGGGAAAAAGGGAACAAGGAACACTACCATGGCAACTTTTAACACCAAGCAAATCAGAAACGTCGCTCTTCTGGGTCACGGCGGCTCGGGCAAGACCTCTCTTGCTGAGTCCATGCTGTACGTATCCGGTGGCGTTGACCGTATGGGTAAGACCACCGACGGCAACACCGTTTGCGACTTTGACGCAGAGGAAAAGGCAAGAGGCTTCTCTCTGTCCGCATCTCTGGCGCACGTTTTCTGGAAGGATATTAAGATCAACGTTATTGACGCTCCCGGCTACCTCGATTTCGAGGGCGAAGTAAACCAGGCAGTTCGCGTTGCAGACAGCGCGCTGATCATGGTTGACGGTAAGGCAGGCCTTGAGGTCGGCACCGAGCTGGCATGGGATAAGGCTTGCGCGATGGGCATCCCGAAGGCGTTCTTCATCAATAAGTGTGACGATCTGGATGCGCACTTCAATAAGACCTTTGCAGAGCTGCACGACAAGTTCGGCAACTCCCTGTGTCCCGTATTCATTCCCGTTGGTAAGAACGGTAAGGATATTACCATGATCGACCTGATCGACATGAAGGCTTACGTTTACGACGACAGCGGCAAGAGAACCGAGACCGCTATGACCCCCGAGCTCGAGGCAAACGCTGAGAGATACCAGGAGGTTCTCAAGGAAGCACTGGCAGGTACCTCTGACGAAATGATGATGAAGTTCTTTGACGGTGAAGAGTTCACCAAGGAAGAATCTCTGGAGGCTATGCACCAGGGTATCATCGACGGTACCATCACGCCCGTATTCTGCGGCGCTGCTACCAGACTCTGGGGCGTTGTTGCAGTCATGGACGCGATCGTGGACTCTTTCCCCAGACACACCGCGAAGAAGGTGGAAAAGCTGGCTGACGGTGAGGAGATCAAGATCGACGTTGAGGGTGATCCCGCTCTGTTCGTATTCAAGACCATCGCTGACCCGTTCCTTGGCAAGATGTCCTTGTTCAAGGTTATGAGCGGTACTGTCAAGAGAGATATGGTGCTGACCAATCTGACCAGCGACGCGCAGGAAAAGATGGCGCACATTTACATTATGAAGGGTAACAAGCAGACCGAGGTTGACGAGCTGGCTTGCGGTGATATCGGTATGGTTGCAAAGCTGTCCGACACCAACACCAACGACACGCTGACTGCAGGCGGCAAGGCTTACGCTGCTACCAAGTACCCCAATCCTTACATGTGCCAGGCTATGATGCCCGCAACCGCTAAGGATGAGAGCAAGATCTCCCAGGCTATTGCAAGAATGACCGAGGAAGACCTCACTCTGAAGTATGAAAACAACCCCGAAACCAAGCAGATGCTGATCTACGGTCTGGGTGACATGCACCTGAGCGTGCTCGCTGCTAAGATGAAGGGCAAGTTCGGCGTACAGATCAAGCTGGATACTCCCAAGATCGCTTACCGCGAAAAGATCACCAAGAAGTGTGACGTGGAAGGTAAGCACAAGAAGCAGAACGGTGGTTCCGGTCAGTACGGTCACGTTAAGGTAAGATTCGCTCCCGGTGAAGAGGAAGGCTTGACCTTTATCGATGCAACCGTTGGCGGTTCCGTTCCCAAGAACTTTATCCCCGCAGTTGAAAAGGGTCTGCAGGATGCAATGGCAAAGGGTATTGCAGGCTATCCCATGGTTGGTCTGAAGGCAGAGCTGTACGACGGCTCTTACCACGCAGTTGACTCGGATGAGCTTTCCTTCCGTACCGCTGCTAACCTGGCATACAAGAAGTGCCTGGAAATGTCCGCTCCCGTACTGCTTGAGCCTGTCGGCAGCCTGTTCATCACCGTTCCGGACGGCATGGTGGGTGACGTTATGAGTGATATCCCCAAGCGCCGCGGTAACGTAATGGGTATGAATCCTGCAGAGGGCAAGCCCGGCTACACGGTCGTTGAGGCTGTTGCTCCCAAGTCCGAGCTGGTATCC
>JAGBXH010000015.1 GCA_017629395.1 Clostridia bacterium
CTCCTTATCCCTGCCGCTGCGCTGATTGCTCTTATGGTGTGCATGACGGCAGTCATCATCCCCTTTATCCCCAAGACGCTGGACGTTGCGTACGAGCCCGTCAAGGGCTTGCCCGAAAACGTCTGGGTCTATTACGTCAACGACAAGGGCACGCAAAAGCGCGAGCGCGTCAATCTGCCGGGCAGCACGCAAAACGTCTTTGCGGCGTGGAAGCACCTTAACGTCGTAGGCGACGAGGTCGAAATTCTGAACTATTCCGTAGAAACCGACGCCACGCAGCCCACGGTTGTACCGAATACGCTGTGGGAATTTGTGCAGCAGCAGCTCGCCCTTAGCGCGCAAAAGTCTGTGACCGTCACGCTCTCCCCGCAGATCACGTCCTACGACAACTACGATGCGCTGATCGACTCGCTGACCGAGACCATTGCCAAGTACGCCGGAATTGATCCCGAGCAGGTCAAAATTCTGATCGACGGTGAGCAGATCGGCATTGCAGGCACGCTGCAATTCTACCACAGCCTGCAGGGATGCGACGCAGTTGCCGTCACGGCAGGAGGCAAGCTGGAGATCACGGTGGGCATGACCAACGTTTCGGATCAAAACATCGAATTTACCGGCTCGTGGAGTGCCTTTGCCCCGACTGCCATTCTGACCATGGGCAATACCGCGCTCATTACGCACGAGGATTTCCCCATGACCGAGGAATATCAGAAATACGTGCTTGCGCCCGGTGAGAGCCGCGAGATCACCTACACCTTCCCCATTCCCGAACAAGCAGTCCGCGGTGAATACGATCTGCTGGTCACGTTTGGTGAGCAGGACTTCGTTTTTGAAAAAGCCGTGTATGTGATAGGCGAATACCTCGCCCCCACAGACGTCACAGCAGAGTTCCATGAGTTTTTGCCCACATACGGCTTCTTTACCACCGACCCCACGCTGTTCCGCGCAGCCGTAGAGCAGCTATCCTTTGGCGGCATGAATCTCTTTGATATCATGACCGAGGTGGATGCCGATTACGCAGAGGGCTACAGCGGTGAGGAATATGGCTCCCAGTGGTTTTCTTACGGATATATGACTCTGCCAAACGGCAACAGCAACAATTATTTTGTTGCCAAGAAGATCCCGGATGACATGCGTTTGCCGTGCGGCATCACCTTTGCCGACACGCTCTATCATTCGCTTTGCAAAATGGGGCTTACCGACTTTGAGGCAGAAGAGATCATTGCTCGCTTAGAAATCGGCGACGAACAGCAGATATATCTCGGAAATCGCGGTCTCCGCGTCACGCGCGACGAAAGCGGCAACTACGTCATTCGCTACGCCCCCTTATCGGTCATGTCATCATCGGATCCCATCTATCCCATCTGTACGCTTGACATCATTTATTCCCGCACAGAAATGATCGCCCAACTCTTCTTAGTCAAGGCAAGCGTTGGCGACTTCTTCTCCACCGATGCCTTTACTGCCCCCATCACGATTGCACCGCTCGCATATGAAAGTCCCGACAGAGAGCTGAACGACTCTGACGCGCAAACGCTGGTTGATATATTCATGGGCTATATCGGCACGTGGAATAACGGCAAGGTGGACGCGGAATTTGACTACCGCATTATAAGCAAAGGCATGGTATATCGCTACAGCACACGCACGGGTGTTCTTGCAGACAGCGGCGGATATATGAGCCTTTCCAACGAGCACCGCCAAATGGTCAACGAGATCGTCACCAAGGGCAACTATCAGCCCAATTTCCAAAGTATTACGTACGAAGAATATGGCGAGAACGTGCAGCTGCCCATGTTCGTTGCGCTGCAAATCAAGCATGCACTCAACAGCGCGGAATGGCATGACGGAAGCGTTGAGCTTGAGCCCTTGCTGTGGTTTGACTGCGACGGCAAACGGGTAGGTTATGACAACGGCTTGTTCTTTACCACGCAGCACTATTGGTACGCAGATAGCTACACCAAGGATTGCCTCAATGCCCTGCAGGATGCAGTCATAGGTGTGCGTACGGGCGAATACGACGCCATCCTCTATTACGCAGATGCGTATTACGGTCACAGCGCGGCTGTGGACGAAAAGCTGAATGGCACAATGGACTTTTCCATGAATATAGCCCCCCGTCAGCTTGAAAATATTTTGTTTGCCTATGACAAG
>JAGBXH010000119.1 GCA_017629395.1 Clostridia bacterium
CCATAAAACCCTCCGAATCATCAAATTTGCATACATCATTATTATACCAAAAAAGTTGCGAAATGTCAACGAAAAGCGGGGAATTTACCCGCTATGTTGCCTTGCTTTGGGAAAGTTTTTGCGTCGCTTTTTTCAAAAAGCGACCGGGGTTCGGGGCAGCGCCCCGCTTAACGCCGTTTTTTGGTTCTTTTTTGCGGCTGCTCCGTCAAAAAAGAACGGAGAGGGTTTTCTCACATAAAATCCCATCGGATGGAGGGCGATTCGCAGATCCCGCCGCGCCACGACACGGGGGACAGTCCGGCAGATCCCGCCGCGCCACGACACGGGGGACAGTCCCGCAGTAACATGCCCTTCGGGCACGTCACAGGGGACAGTCCCCGGTATCATGGCGCTCGTCTTGCGGGCGATTCGCTCAGTCGCCCCTACGGTTCATTTATTGCTTTCCCATAATTTTCTCGTCCTTACCCCTTGACGCACGCGGTGATTTGTTATATAATAAACGTGTATTTGCGTTTTGCAAAATCGCGTCAAAGGAGTGAGGAAAATGCTGAAATCGGGCGGAAACATGCGAAAGTTCCGCGTGTACGGTCATGAAAAGAAAAAGGACTACACGCAGGGGCCAATGTTCGGTAAAATCATTTGGTTTATGCTGCCGGTCATGTTTACGGGTATCATTCAGCTGCTGTACAACGCTGCCGATATGGTGGTCGTGGGCAACTGGGCGGATAACGCGGACGCAGCTGTGGCTGCGGTTGGTGCGTGCGGTGCGCTGATCAACCTGATCGTCAACCTGTTTATGGGTCTTTCGGTCGGTGCGGGCGTTGCCGTGGCACAGAAGATCGGTGCAGGTGACCACGACGGCGTGCAAAAGGTAGTACATACCGCCATTCTGACCTCGGTCTTTACGGGTGTTGCAGTCGGCATTTTCGGCTTCGTTATGGCAAAACCTCTGCTTGTCCTCATGGGCACGCAGGAGGAGATTTTGGTGGAAGCAGCCCCCTATATGCGCGCGTACTTCGTGGGCATTCCCGCTTGTATGGTGTATAACTACGCCGCAAGCATTCTGCGTTCCAAGGGCGACTCCAAAAATCCTTTGATCTTCTTGACGCTTTCCGGTCTTGCAAACGTATTCCTCAATCTGATCTTTGTCAGCGTGTTCCATATGGGTGCTGTCGGCGTTGGTATTGCGACTGCGGTGGCGCAGTATATTGCCATGGTCATGGTGCTTTACCACATGGCAAACCTTGACGATGACTGCAAGCTGATCTTCAAAAAACTGGCGATTGATAAGCCTGCGCTGAAAAAAATGATGCGCATCGGTCTGCCCGCAGGCCTGCAGGCAACGTTTTTCTCGCTTTCCAACGCGCTCATTCAGAGCACGGTCAATACTTACCCCACCGTTGTGCAGACGGGTAACACCACGGCAGGCAATATCGAGGGATTTGTCTACATTTCCATGAACGCCTGCTACCATGCAGCCCTGACCTTTGTCGGACAGAACACGGGCGCGAAAAAGTATAACCGCGTGCTGCGCGCATCCTTGATTTGCCTCGGACTTGTGACCGTGGTCGGTCTTGGTATGTCCACGCTGATCTATCTCAACGGTGCGGCATTGATTTCAATCTACCGTCCCGGTCAGCCCGACGTTGTGGCAGCGGGCATGGTCAGACTGTCGGTCATTTGCGTGACGTATTTCCTGTGCGGCATTATGGACGTGGGCAGCGGTATCATGCGCGGTATGGGAAAATCGTTCTTGCCTATGATGGTCTCGCTGATCGGCTCTTGCGTGTTCCGTATCGTGTGGATCATGCTGCTTTGCCCCGGCTACCCCGCGTCTATTGAAACGCTGTATTGGTCGTACCCCATCTCGTGGATCCTGACCGCCGGCGTGCATCTGATCTGCTGCGCCGTGACGTGGATCTACCGCGTGCGCAAATTAAAGCGCGAGCAGGCAGTGTTGGCACAGCAGCCTCAAACCGAAGAGCAGCCCGTAGAGGCATAAATTTTCCAAGGAGCTTCCCACAAAAAGGGAAGCTCCTTTTTTACATAAAAAACCCCTTTACTTTTTCAAAAAAATATGCTAAAATGAATATGGAATACAATGCAAAACGGAGGTCGCTATGCAACTGCACGAGGATAAACAGAAATTTTTAGAGATCTATAACAAATACATCAAGCGCGAGGGTGCAGACAAGCTGCTGGCTTTTCTGGACTCGGAGGG
Organism: Clostridia bacterium; assembly: GCA_017629395.1. Taxonomy (GTDB): domain Bacteria; phylum Bacillota; class Clostridia; order Oscillospirales; family CAG-272; genus SVQP01. The sequence goes on from JAGBXH010000119.1 coordinate 2,222, forward strand.
CAGCGACTTTTTCACCGCTCCCGCAAGCACGCGCTATCACGGCAACTTTGAGGGCGGACTTTTGCGCCATAGCCTCAACGTGTACGAGTGTCTGCATGATATTCTGAACCGCCCCCGCATGAAGGATGTGTACGGCATTTCCTACTCGGAGGAGAGCATTGCCATTGCGGCTTTGTTACACGACATTTGCAAGGTCAACTTCTACAAGACCTCGTTCAGGAACGTCAAAAACGAATTTGGCAAATGGGAGAGCGTGCCCTATTACACCATTGAGGACAATCTGCCCTACGGTCACGGAGAAAAGTCGGTGTACATCGTGTCGGGGTACATGAGATTGACCCGCGACGAGGCGTTTGCCATCCGCTATCACATGGGCTTTTCCGGCAACGAGGACCCCGGCAACGTAGGCAAGGCACTTGAAATGTTCCCGCTTGCGTATGCACTTTGCATGGCTGACATGGAGGCTGCGTACTTCATGGAAGGCAGTCCCGAGAAGAATTAAAATATAAATCTAACGATAAAGGAGAACGATTATGTCTAACAAACCCTATCCTACCCCCCATATAAACGCAAAGCCCGAGGACTTTGCAAAGACCGTGCTCATGCCCGGCGACCCCAAGAGAAGCGAATTTATTGCAAAGAATTTCCTTGATAACCCCGTGCTGGTCAACGACGTGCGCGGTGTGCACGGCTACACCGGTACTTACAAGGGCACGCCCGTATCGGTTATGGCGAGCGGCATGGGTATGCCCGCTATCGGCATTTATTCCTACGAGCTGTTCAATTTCTTTGACGTGGACAATATCATCCGTGTTGGCTCTGCAGGCTCTCTGCAGCCCCACATTCACGTGCGTGACGTTGTGTTCGGTCAGGGCGCGTGCTTCCAGGGCGGTTTTGCACAGCAATATCACCTGCCGGGCGAGATTGCACCCATTGCGGATTACACCTTGCTCAAAACTGCGATTGCACAAGCGGAAAAGCAGGGCGTGAATTACCACGTTGGTAACATCCTTTCCTCCGATATGTTCTATAACGATGACCCCACTGATACCATGAAATGGGCAAAGATGGGCGTGATGGCGGTGGAAATGGAAGCTGCTGCGCTGTATATGAACGCAGCACGCGCAGGCAAGCGCGGACTTTGCATCTGCACCATTTCGGACAGCCTTGTTACGCACGAGGTCACCACGGCTGAGGAGAGACAGAACACCTTTACGCAGATGATGGAGATCGCCCTTGACACCGCTGTGGAGATGGCGAAAAAATGAGCAAGAGAGTATTTTTGATCGTACTGGACAGCTTTGGCATCGGTGCGTGCTCCGACAGCGAGTCGTTTGGCGACTTTGGCGTCAACACGCTGGAGTCTGTGTATAAGACGGGCGAGCTGCGCCTGCCCAACATGCAAAAGCTGGGTTTTGGCAACATTGACGGTGTGGAATGCCTTGCTGCTAATCCCGCCCCCATCGGCTCTTATGCAAGACTGCGTGAGAAGTCCATGGGCAAGGATACCACTATCGGACATTGGGAGCTGATGGGCTTGGTATCCGAAAATCCGCTGCCCACTTACCCCGAGGGCTTTCCCGAGGAGCTGCTTGCCCCCTTCCGCGCCAAAACGGGCAGGGGAGTGCTGTGTAACAAGCCCTATTCGGGTACGGACGTCATTCGTGACTATGGGCAGCAGCATATCGAGAGCGGTGATCTGATCGTATATACCTCTGCGGACAGCGTGTTCCAGATCGCGGCACACGAGGACGTTGTGCCTCTTGAAACGCTTTACGAATACTGCCATATCGCGCGTGAGCTGCTGGTCGGCAAGCACGGCGTGGGCAGAGTGATTGCGCGTCCGTTCGTGGGCGAGCACCCGAACTTTACCCGCTCGAGCGGCAGACACGATTATTCTCTCGAGCCGCCCAAGCCTACCTTGATGGACAAAATGAAGGACGCAGGCAAGGACGTCATTGCCGTGGGCAAGATCAACGATATCTTTGCGGGTAAGGGCGCGACCGCCGTGTATTATACGGGACCCAATCAAAAGGGACTTGTCAAGAGTGCCGAGCTGCAGGGCGAGGACTTTGACGGACTTTGCTTTATCAATCTGGTGGATTTTGATATGGTGTACGGTCACCGCCGCGACGCGGTAGGCTATGCCCGTGCGCTGAACGAGTTTGACGCGTTCCTGGGCGATTTCATGGAAAACATGCGCGAGGATGATCTTTTGATGATCACGGCTGATCACGGCTGCGACCCGGGATATACCAGGACTACCGACCACACCAGAGAATACGTGCCGCTTTTGATGTACAGAAAGGGCATGGAGAGCAAGAATTTCGGCACGGTGCTCGGCTTTGATGCCGTTGCGGCTACCGTGGCAAAGGAATTCTCTATTGACGGCGTGAGCGGAGAAGTATTGGAGGGGATTTGATATGACACCCGAAAAGCTCATAGAAATGGCGATCCAGGCCAGAAAATCGGCATACGCTCCCTATTCGGGCTACCGCGTGGGCGCGGCTTTGCTGACCAAATCCGGCAAGGTGTACCTTGGCTGTAATATTGAAAACGCATCCTATACGCCCACCGTGTGCGGTGAGCGCGTGGCGGTTTTCAAGGCGGTCAGTGAGGGAGAGCAGGAATTCGAGGCAATCGCGGTATGCGGCGGCAACAAAGAGGAGATCGAGGGCGGTTTTCCCCCTTGCGGTGTGTGCAGACAGGTGCTGCGCGAGTTCTGCAATCCCGACGAGTTCAAGGTGTACCTGATCGAAAAGGGCGGGGCATACAAGACCGTCACGCTTGCAGAGCTGCTGCCTTACGGCTTTGGACCGGATTATATGCACTAATCATAGGCGCGCCCATGATGAAGAGTTTTTGATCGACCTTTTTGCAAAAAGGTCGCGGGCTCCAAGGGCGGAGCCCTGGTCGCTCGTCGCAACGAGCGAAACCATTCCACGCTGTTTGATTTCGCGCAGCGAAATATGTTCTTCTTTGCAGCTCCTTGCTCAAAAAGAACGGAAACGGTTTACTCACATAAACCCATAACAAAAAAGGAGAAAACCCCACTTGTGGTTTTCTCCCTCTTTTTTGCCTTTGGCAAAAAATTCACCCTCTTTCGGGCGCTTTCCAACGATAGGGGATGTTTCGTGCTCTGCGGAGCACGCCTTGCTGGCGTATATCAGTATAAGGATTTGCGAGTGCTTCCGACGCCAGCTAATGCTGGATTTGAAAAATCCAGCATTCTGCACTTAACCGGTGTTGTGTCCCAAGACCCTGCGAGCTTTTGAAAAAGCTCGACCAAAACTTTTATCCTGTTAAAGTCGTCCGTGTGGCTTGACTTTATCCTCGTTCTGTAGTATAATTAACTTGGATGTTTATATACACCTATCGGAGGACACAAAAGTGCTTGATAAATTAAACCTCAATCTCAGCCGTGATATCGGTATCGACCTCGGTACGTGCTCGGTGCTCGTGCACGTGGACGGCAAGGGCATCGTGCTAAACGAGCCCAGCGTGGTCGCTATGGATACCACTACCGATAAAGTTGTCAAGGTGGGTAAGGAAGCGCTCGCCATGATCGGCAGAACGCCCGACCATATCACCACCATGCGCCCCTTGAAAAACGGTGTGATCAGTCAATATGACGTCACGCTTCATATGCTGCAATATTTCATTCGTCGCGCCTGCGGTAATACCATGTTCCGCCCCCGCGTGATGATCGGTGTTCCCACGGGCATTACTGAGGTGGAGGAGAGAGCCGTGCTGGATGCTGCCGCAGAGGCGGGAGCGCGCAGAACCTTCCTGATTGAAGAGCCCAAGGCGGCGCTGATGGGCGCGGGCGTGGATATCAATTCGCCCGTAGGTAATATGATCATTGACGTTGGCGGCGGCACGACCGACATTGCGGTGGTTGCCATGGGCGGCATCGTGGTTTCCGAGTCTGTCAAGATTGCAGGCGATAAATTTGATCTGGCAGTGATGCAGTACGTGCGTCGTCAGTATAATTTGCTGATCGGTGAGCGCACCGCCGAGGCGATCAAAATTCAGATCGGTGCTGTGTACGATCACGGTGATGCCAAGACCATCTCTGTCAAGGGTCGTGACCTTGGCACCGGCATGCCTCGTGTGATCACGCTTTCCTCCAAGGAAATGATGGAGGCTATGATCGAGCCCGTGACAGCGATCTTGGATTCGGTTTGCGCCATTATTGAGCGCACGCCTCCCGATCTGCTGGGCGATATTCTGAAAAACGGCATTTATATGGCGGGCGGCGGCAGCCTGCTTTACGGGCTTGATAAGCTGATCACGCGCGTGACCGGCATCAAGACCACGGTTGCCAAGAACCCCATTTCCTGTGTTGCCGTGGGTACGGGTAAGTATCTTTCCACCATCGGGCAGTTCCGCGACAGCATCGGTGCATTGACGCGTGATGCCGATTCCAAGCAAAACACCAAAAAATAAAGAGTAGGGATGATTATGGAATATATTGTACAGGGCTATGAGCCCAAGAAGCTGTTTGAATTTTTCGAGGAGATCTGTGCGATCCCGCACGGCTCGGGCAACGAGGCTGCCATTGCGGACTATCTGGTTGCATTTGCCAATGCGCGCGGACTTGAGTGCCACCGCGACGCGGTCAATAACGTGTTTATCAAAGCCCCCGCAACCAAGGGACTTGAGGATCGTCCCGCGATCCTTTTGCAGGGTCATACCGACATGGTGTGCGAGAAAAACAACGACACCGTGCATGACTTTACCAAGGACGGACTCAAGCTGTTCATTGAGGACGGCTGGCTGGGTGCGCGCGGCACCACGCTTGGCGGTGACGACGGCATTGCGGTTGCCATGATGATGGCAATTTTGGACGGTCAGATGCCGCATCCCGCTGTGGAATGCCTGTTCACGGTTGAGGAAGAGGTAGGACTTTTGGGCGCGGAAAGCTTTGACTATTCCCTGGTTAACGCATCTCGCATGATCAATATGGACAGCGAGGATGAGGCTTGCGTGACCGCAGGCTGCGCAGGCGGCTTGCGCACCGATCTTGCCATTCCCGTGGGATATAGTGAGGCAAAGGGAACCGCCCTTCAGATCAGCATAGGTGGTCTTGCAGGCGGTCACTCGGGTGCGGACGTGCATCGCGGACGTGCCAACGCCAATAAGCTGATGGGCAGAATGCTGCTTGATCTTTCCAAAAAGTTTGATTTTAATCTTTGCTCGATAGAAGGCGGCAGTAAGGATAACGCCATTCCGCGTGAGTGCGTGGCTGTCATTTGCGGTCAGGATCTGACCTCGGTGCCTGCCAAGCTTGCCAAGCTGTCGGCAGAGCTGTCGGCAGAGCTGTGCGCAGAGGATGCAGGCTTTGGTGTGCAGTGCGCAACGGTTGAGCTGCCTGCAGTTTGCCTTGATGAGCAAAGCACAGCACGCGTCATCTGTGCGATCGCAACGGTTGCCGTCGGTGTGCTTGCCATGAGCAATAATATCGAGGGGCTCGTAGAGTATTCCCGTAACCTGGGCATTATCCGCACCGAACAGGGCAGCGTGCATCTGACGCTTTCCTCCCGCTCTGCGATCGAAAGTCAGCTGGATGCTTCCATCAACGAGCTGGATGCGCTTGCCGTGCTTTGCTCGGGCAGCGCGCGCCATCATTCCCGCTATCCCGGCTGGAGCTATGCCAAGGAGTCCCCGATCAGGGATGAGTACCTGGCGGCGTATGCGCAGGTGTTCGGCAAAACGCCCGAAGTCAGCGTCATTCATGCGGGACTTGAGTGCGGTATCATCCGCTCTCGCTTGCCTGATATGGATATGATCTCGGTAGGCCCCAACATGCGCAATATTCACTCTCCCGATGAACGCCTGGATCTTGCATCCTGCGCGCGCTTCTGGCAGGTGATTGCATATATTTTGAGCAGATAATCCGAAAAATTTGCGACCGTGCACAATTTGCGTGCACGGTCGTTTAGCGTTTTGCACAAAAAAATGAGCAGATGCTCGTTTACTCTTGACATATGGGAAAATATAGTGTAAAATGAAGGGTACAAGATGGGCAGGGTAGCCCATGTTAGTTTTTTTGGAGGTAATGCTATATGAAAAAGCTTCTTTGCATGCTGTTGGCTCTTTTGATGCTTGCTTCTCTGCTGGTTGCGTGTGCAGATGACCAGGGGCAGGGAGACGACACTCAGGGTGCGCAGAGCGAGGTAGAAACCGGAGACCCCAACTATACCGATAACGTGCCCGATCTTTCGTTTGGTGACGAGACCGTTACCATTCTTTCCAGAGATAAGACGGGCGTCAACGACGAGTTCTTTGCAGAGTCCAACTCCGATACGCAGAGTGACGTTGTGGCACACGCAGTTTACACCAGAAACATGGCGATCGAGGATAGACTGGACGTGAAATTAGATATGCTGATGGATGACACAGACCCGACCGCTAAGCACAGCACCGCTGTCAAGAGCGGCTCTTCGGACTACGATATCGTAGCAGATTCTACTTTCGTGATCATTCAGGCAGTGCTCAAGGGTGAGTTCCTCAACCTGCGCGATCTGCAGTACGTTGATCTTGATAAGTACTATTGGACGCAGGGCTATAACGACATCGTTTCGTTTGGCGAGAACAACAAGCAGTATCTGGCGTCGGGTGCGCTTGCACTTTCCATGTTCCGTTACATGTTCGTAACCGTTTATAACAGAGAAGTGTTTGAGGACCTGGGAGAGACCGATCTGTATGAGGTAGTGAATAACGGTGAATGGACGCTGGATTACCAGCACAAGATCATTGCCGACAGATATCAGGATACGGGCGAGACCGTCAACAAGAAGGACCAGACCGATATGTACGGTCTGATCACGGGTGACACGGTCAGCGTTGACCCCTATTGCGTAGCTGCCAACGTGCAGCTGGTCAGCAAGAATGAGAACGGCGAGTGGTTCTATAACACCGATCAGTTTGCAAGAACGGTTGATTTGTGTGAAAAGATTCAGGCGCTGTATAACGATCCCTCTACCTACGTATTCAAGACTGCAACCTATGACGATACCGGTAAGACCGACATTGTGGAATCGTTTGCAAAGAGCGGCAGTATGATGGCAACCGTACAGGTATTCGCGCTGGAAACCAACGTTGGTGACCTTGCTGAATTTGACTACGGTATTGCTCCTATGCCCAAGTTTGATGAAAATCAGGAAAGCTATGCAACCTACGTACAGGACCAGGTAACCGGTATTGGTGTTTCCAGCTCGATCGCTGATGAGGATACCCTGTCTATGATGGGTGCTGTGCTTGAGTGCATGGCCTCCGAGAGCTATGCAACCGTTGTGGATGCATATTACTCCACCGCACTTTCCTACCAGTATCTGCAGAACCCCGAGTCCAAGGAAATGCTGGATCTGATCTACGATTCGCTGACCTTTGACTTCTCCGGTGCTTGCTCCAACATCATCATGAACAACGGCGGCCAGTCCCTGCGTGACGTGCTTCGTCCTCTGTTCTCCGGTAAGTCCACCAAGCTGGGCTCTACCCTGACCAAGTGGGAAAAGAGCACCAACAAGGCTCTTGGCAAGATCAACGAGTTCCTGGCTGACCTGGAATATTGATTTGTTATATTGAATAGTAAGATCCCCTCGCCGACTAAGCGGCGAGGGGATCTCTGTGTTTATTGATTTCTGCCGCTTGCGTCGGTCAGCTTGCGGATGTGATTTTTGAGCGATGCCTTGTCGTAATTCTTGGCAAGGCGCCACTTCCAGTTGTCGCCCAGCGTGCCGGGGGTGTTGATGCGCGCGACGTCGTCAAGACCAAGATAGTCCTGCATGGGAATGATGGAATACTCTGCGCAGCTGTCGTGTGCAAAGCGGATCAGGCGGTCAAGGTCCTTTGCGCCTCTGTAAGCGGGCACGTTGCGTTCAAATCTGACGCGCTGATCGTAATTGCGGTCACCAAGCCAGCCAAGCGTGGTGCGGTTGTCGTGCGTACCGGTGTAAACCACGCAATTCTCGGTGTAATTCTTGGGCAGGTATTCGCTGTCTTCGCCGTCAAATGCAAACTGCAGCACCTTCATGCCGGGGTATGCCAGCTTATCCAGCATCTTGTAAACCTTGGCGTCAAGGTCGCCAAGATCCTCGGCAATCAAGGGCAGGCGGTAGCCAAATCTCTTTTCAAGATCGGTAAACATGGTAGCACCGGGGCCGTTGATCCATTTACCGTTGACGGCGGTTTCCTCACCTGCGGGAATCGACCAATAGTTACAGAAGCCGCGGAAGTGGTCGATGCGCACAATGTCAAACAGCGAAAATGCCACGCGCAGTCGCTCATACCACCAGTTGTACTGATCAGCCTTCATTGCCTTCCAGTCGTAAAGGGGATTGCCCCAAAGCTGACCGGTAGCGGAGAAGTAATCGGGCGGAACGCCTGCCACAGTTTTGGTCATGCCCTTGGCATTCAGGCAGAACATGGTGGGATTTGCCCATACGTCCGCGCTGTCGTCAGCTACGTAAATGGGCATGTCGCCTACCAGTGCAATGCCTTGCGACTTGGCGTATGCGTGCATCTTTTCCCATTGGGTAAAGAAGAAGTACTGCAAGAACTTCCAGAAATTGCATTCGTTTTGGTCAATGGTCTTGTCTGCAGGCAGCGTGTCCTTGCGGCGGTCTGCAAGCGCCCAGGTGTTACGACCCTGGAATTCATACGTGCTCTTGATCGCCATAAAGGTAGCGTAGTCATCCAGCCAAAAGGCGTTCTGCAGGCAGAAATCCTCGTAGTCGGGGTAGTTGGCTGCATCAAAGCGTGCAAACGCTTTGCGCAAGAGAGGATAGCGTGCGTAGTAAACGTGCGCGTAATCCACGTATTCGGTTGTAGGGGGCTGATCCTTGACCTCTTTTTTGGTCAAAAGACCTTGCTCAATCAGCTCGTCAATGTCAATGAAGTAAGGGTTACCCGCAAAAGCGGAGGGGGATTGATAGGGAGAGTCGCCGTAGCTGGTCTGATGAATGGGGAGCAGCTGCCAGATGACCTGGTTGCTTTCCTTGAGAAAATCGATAAATCTGTATGCTTCCTTGCCCATGGTACCAATGCCGTAAGGTGAGGGGAGCGAGGAAAGCGGGAGAAGTATACCTGCTTTTTTCATATTGACCTCCATGTGAGTGAATTACTTGTATTATACCACGAAATGAAAGATTTGTAAAGCGAATCTTGACTTTTTTATCAATTCGTGATACACTAAACGTAAAGAAATGTTTGGAGGCGCAAGATATGTTATCAGAGATATACAGCGCAGGGCTTTACGGCATTGACGGCTTTATTGTGACGGTAGAGGCGGACGGTCAGCCCAGAATGGCGAATTTTGAGCTGGTGGGACTGCCCGATATGGCGGTCAAGGAGGCAAAGGAGCGTGTGCGCACCGCCTGCGAGAACAGCGGATATCGTTTTCCTGCTATGGCGTATATGGTCAATCTTGCCCCTGCCGACAGAAAAAAAGAGGGCTCGCAGTTTGACGTTGCCATTCTGACGGGTATTCTGCGCTGCGCGGGTGTGATCAACCGTGAAATTGATATGAAGAGCAAGTGCATCGTGGGTGAGCTTTCCCTCTCGGGCGCGTGGCGCACGGTACGCGGTGTGCTGAGCATGTGCGTAGCGGCAAGAGATGCGGGCTTTACCGAATTTTACGTGCCCGTGCAGAACGCACGCGAGGCGGCTGCCGTGCATGGCATTACGGTATACGGCGTGCACAGTATGCGCGAATTTATTGATCACCTGAATGGGACTAAGCCCTTACAGCCCACGCAACCGGATGAGGGTGCGTTTGGGGAAGCGGGAGTGGATTACGGCATTGATTTTTCCGACGTCAAGGGACAAGCCCTGGCAAAGCGCGCCATGGAGATTGCGGCAGCAGGCGGGCACAATATTCTCTTGATCGGGCCTCCCGGTACGGGTAAGAGCATGCTTGCCAAGCGTCTTGCCACCATACTGCCGCCCTTGACCTTTGAGGAGGCAATTGAAACCACCAAGGTGCACTCTGTCACCGGCACGCTGCCGGACGGCACGTCGCTGCTTTCTACAAGACCCTTCCGCGCACCGCATCACACTATGTCTGCGGTGGCGTTGGTGGGCGGCGGTGCAAATCCGCGTCCGGGTGAGGTATCGCTTGCCAACCACGGCGTACTTTTCCTGGATGAATTTCCCGAGTTTCCAAAGCAGGTCACCGATGCTTTGCGCCAGCCGCTGGAGGACAGACGCGTGACCATTTCGCGTGCCAGCGGACGCGTGACCTTCCCGTGCGCATTTATGCTGGTGGGTGCGATGAATCCTTGCCGTTGCGGCTATTTCGGGCACCCGACCCGACCCTGCACGTGTAAAACGGGTGACGTTCAGCGATATATTTCACGTATCAGCGGGCCTATGCTGGATAGAATGGATATTCAGATCGAGCTTCCCTCGCTTTCTTATGACGAGCTGGCGGCAAATACCGCACCCGCTGAGACCTCTGCAACGGTGCGCGAGCGTGTGATCAAAGCACGTGAGTTTGCTAAGAATCGCATGCATGATGATAAAATTCTGTGCAACGCACAGCTGGATGCAGCGGGTATTCGCAAGTATTGCAAAATTGACGAGAGCGCGTCGCAGCTTTTGCGCATGGCATATGAGAGCATGGGACTTTCGGCACGCGGATATGACCGCGTCATGCGTGTTGCGCGCACGATTGCAGACCTTGACGGCAGCGAGGTCATCAAGGACATGCACGTTGCGGAAGCGATCCAGCTGCGCAGCCTGGACAAAAAATACTGGGGCGCGTAAACACTTCAATCAACCTTACTTTTTCAAAAGTTTTGATCAAACTTTTTCAAAAGTTTGCAGGGACTTGGGACAGCGTCCCAAGTCGCGCCCGCAGGCGCGAAATAATCCCAC
>JAGBXH010000120.1 GCA_017629395.1 Clostridia bacterium
ACATTGAGAAAACCCTTTCCGTTCTTTTTTTGAGCAAGTAGCCGCAAAAAAAGAACCAAAAAAACGGCGAGTAAGGGATTTCGCTCGTTGCGACGAGCGACTTGGGGCGCTGCCCCAAGACCCTGCGACCTTTTTGAAAAAAGGTCGATCAAAAACTTTTCAAGAGAGGTCGTCCGTAGGGTAACGGGCAATGCAAAGCACCCCCGCGACAGCGTCGCGGGGGTGTCGTTTTGTGTTGTTAAAGTGTAATCTTCTTTTCTTCCAAGGGCATATTCTTGCGGAAATGCGGCATTTGCATGGTGCGGCTGCCGTTGGTCACAGACAGCTCGGACAAAAGTCCCACCGCCGTCCATTCGCAAGCCTTATATACGTCGATCTCGGGCTGCGTATTCGTTCTGATCGCGTTGATAAAGTCCTCCACGATAAAGAAATCTCCGCCGCCGTGTCCCGCTGCGTTCTGCTCCGCGGTTGCTGCCTTGTATCTCTCGGGCAAATAGTCACGGTAATTATCCAATGCCTCCCAATGCATATTGCCAAGCGGATTGTCCGCGCCAAGGAAGGACACCTTATCGCGGTCGCCAAATCCCATGCTCGCTGCCTGGAAAATACCCTTAGTGCCCTGCAGCTGATAATAGGTCATGTTATGCGGACGGGGCGAGGTGCAATCCACACGGATATTGAGCAGCTTGCCGCCCTCGGTGCGGCACATGGTTGTCGTACCGCTGTCCTGACGCAGACCCAGCTCGTTATATACACCCGGCGAATAAGTCGTGATCTCGGTAATGCGATCGCCCGGGAACCAGTTCATGACAGGTCCTACGCTGTGCGTGGGATAGAAATTGCCCCTCTTGCCGCACTGCCAGAAGGAACGCCACGTGCTTCTGCCGTCCGGGTACTTGAACAGCCCGTCAATGTTATGCAGATACATGCCCTCGGCATAATACGTGTCGCCAAACAAGCCCGCCTTGACCATTTCCTTGACCATTTGCACCTGCGGCGTGTAGATGTAATTCTCTGCCATCATGTAAATGCAGCCGCTCTTTTCCACGGTTTCGATCAGCCACCACAGCTCGTCCATGGTAACGCCTGCCGTCACCTCACTCATGACGTGCTTGCCTGCCTCCAGCGCGGCAATTGCCTGCGGCACGTGGCATTGCATGGGCGTGGCAATGACCACAGCGTCAATATCCGATGCCAGCATATCCTCAAATACGCGATATTTGTGCGCTACGCCAAGCTCCTTTGCCTGTGCGTCCAGCGTGGCTTCATCGAGATTGCACAGCGCGGTGATCTCCACGTCGGGCAGCGCGCGCAAGCCCATAACGGTGGAAAGTCCGCGTGAGCCCGCAATACCAATCTTAATCTTTTTCATATCGGTTCTCCTATCAGAACAATTCAATCAGATCCTTGCGGCTCTTGGTAAAGTCGTGTGCCGTGCCGTCTGCCTTAATGCCAATCATGTCCTCAATGCGGCAGCCGTACTTGCCTTCAATATAAATACCGGGCTCTGCGGTCACCACGTGACCGGGGCACAGCACGTCGTTTTCCCCTGCTCCGAAGGAAAGTCTGGGATTTTCGTGAATATACAAACCAACGCCATGACCAAGGCTATGGCCAAAGCAGCCCTCGTAGCCCGCAGCGTTGATGATGTCACGCGCGATCTTGTCTGCCTGTCTGCAAGAAAGTCCTGCCTGCAGCGCATCAATTGCGGTGGTCTGCGCCTCCAAAACGGTATAATACACCTTCTTGATCTCGGCATCCGCCTTACCAAGCACCACGGTTCTGGTCATATCCGAGCAGTAGCCGTCCACGCGTGCGCCGTAGTCCATGGTCAAAAAGCCCTTTTCCAGCTTGACGGGACGGGGCTCGCCATGCGGACGCGCGGACATCGTGCCGGAAACCGCAATGGTATCAAACGCAATGCCCTCCGAGCCCATCTTGCGCATAAAGAACTCCAGCTCCAGCGCAACCTCGATCTCGGTCATATCGGGATGCAGCACGGTCAGAATGTGCTCAAACGCCGCATCGGTGATCGCCTGTGCGCGCGCCATGCTGGCGAATTCCTCCTCGTCCTTGTAAAGGCGCAGCGTGTCGATCAGTGCAGACGCACCGGGCACGATATCCACACCCGCAAACTTGACCTTAAAACGCTCGTAAGCGGACAGAGCAAGCGTTGCCTCCTCCACAGCCGCGATCTTGACACCGTTCTCTGCCATTTTAGCAGCCATTTCGTCCAGCATGCCGCCCTTGGGCATGAGAATGTCAAACAAGCTTGCATCCACGGTTGCCTTTGCAGCCTCAATGTATCTGAAGTCGGTCAACAGATAGCACTTGCCCGTAGTCACCAGCACGTAGCCGTCGGTGTAGGCAAAGCCGGTCAGATATCTCTGGTTGATCTCGCTGGTCACGATCAGCGCGTCAAATCCTTTTTTCGCCATTTCGGCTTGCAGCTTTTGAATTCTTTTTGCTTTCATAATTTCAACCCCTCAGTTCGTTGTAATAATTTTTCATGGCAAGCGCATCGGCGGTCATGGTGCCGTCCGACTCGCAAATGATATTGGGGCACAGCCCTTCACGAATGATCGCCTCGATCAGCGGCTCAAAGCGCGGACCGTACACCGTGTCGGCAAAGGTCACGTGCTTTTTTTCGCCCGCGCCCGTAAACTCGATCTTGGAAAAGTGGCAATGC
>JAGBXH010000121.1 GCA_017629395.1 Clostridia bacterium
AGGTCGCACTCCAAAGCCTCCCTCCGAGAGGGAGGGGGACCGCGATAGCGGTGGAAGGAGCCTGCGCGACTTGAAGTTTAGATTAGCCTCAATGTAACGCGCTCTCCCTCAGTCGCCTACGGCGACAGCTCCCTCCCGGAGGGAGGGAGCTGTCGCCGTAGGCGACTGAGGGAGAGCGCGTTACAATGAGGTTAATCTAAACTTCAAGTCGCGCAGGCTCCTTCCACCGCTATCGCGGTCCCCCTCCCTCTCGGAGGGAGGCTTTGGAGAGCGACCTCCGATAGAAAAACACCACCAAAGAGATTTCCTTGGTGGTGTTCGTGTTTTCTCCGCTAAGAATGCAATGAGGAAGGCGGAGCTCTTTTTTATGGTTATTTTCTGATGCCGTTTTGATCAAAGGTACGTCTGAGCTCAGCCTCGGTTGGCAATACAGGCAAAACCAATGCGATTAACTGCACGGTCATGACAATCATGCTTACAATCCCTACCGTCTGCTCAGAGCTGCTGTAAAACGGAATATGGATCAAGATGGATGGCAACAACAGAACCAAACCGATGATGCACCACAACCGCCCACAGTACGCGTGCGCAAATTTCCAGGTGTCCTCGTTTTTCATGGACATGGCGGTCCTGTAGCCGTATACAGCGTTGATACGCTTGGGGATATGCTTCCACATAATCCAGCCAAATACCAACATTGTCAAAGGAATGAGCAGATCACATATCATCATTGTCCACCAGAACCACATATTTAACCTCCTTGAAACCATTCCAACCAAAATGGATCGTGTGTTTTACAACGATAGCTATTTCAATCAATGCTGATCGATCAGCGTTACCACTGCGCCGGAAATGCACTCAGCGTCCAGCCCTGCGGTGGTATAAACCGATTCGTTCTTGGTCTGTACGACGAAGTTATCGTCAACTGCCATGATTGCGTGTTTTGCAAGCGTTCCCTGTCTGCGCATCGCATCCGACAGCATCATACCAAAGCCGCCTGCGCGAATCTCCTCTTCAAGGAAGACAATGGGTGTTTCGGGATTACCAATCAGTTCTGCAACGCGTGCCGCGAGCTTATCATAGGGCTTGATATATTCGCAAAGCAAAATACCTGCGCGAACGCCCTGCTCCTGCAAAGCTTCCACAGCCTTGATCGCCTCGCGCACGATCTTACCGTGCGTGACGATTACGCATTGTGCGTCTTGGATGTTCCATGCGCGCACGTCGATATCGTCGCAAGCACCGCCCGGATAAAATCTTGTCAGCACGTCATCATGCTCCCTGCCGTTAGGGTAACGGATCGCCACGGGGCAGTTGTCCTTGATAGCAGTTTTGATCGACAGCGCAAGTCCGTCAGCTGTCACGGGAGTATAAATCTTAACACCCGGAATATGCGACAGGAACGCCACGTCGAAAATACCGTGATGGGTTGCCCCATCCGCTGCGCTGATACCTGCGCGGTCAATGCACATGACCAGCGGCAGATTTTGCAAGGCAGCGTCATGAATGATCTGATCGTACGCTCTCTGCAGGAAGGTAGAGTACACTGCAAACACGGGCAGATAGCCGTTTGCAGCCATTGCCGCACCAAAGGTCACGGCATGCTCCTCGGCAATCCCCACGTCAAAATAGCGTTCGGGATGCGCCTTGTGGAAGGTTTCAAGTCCCGTGCCGTCGCCCATAGCAGCGGTGATGGCGCAAATACGCTGATCTTCGTTTGCAAGCTCGGTCAGCACTTGACCGCAAACCTTGGAGAAATTGGGCTTTTGCGAGGTTTTACCGACGGGTGAAACACCGTGATACGCAGTAGGTGCTTGCTCTGCGGGTTCGTAACCAAGACCCTTCTGCGTTTTGGCGTGAATGATCACGCTCTCATCCAGCTTCTTTGCCTCACGCAAAAGTGCTTCGATCGCCGCAGCGTCGTTACCGTCTACGGGGCCAAGGTAAGTAAGTCCCAGATCCTCGAAATAATTACTGCCGTAAAGGAAATTCTTGACACCCATTTTGATGCGCTTGATGCCTGCAAATAAGGGCTTACCGATCAAAGGAATGCTCTTGACAAAGTTTCTTGTAACCTTTTTTGCCTTGAAGTAGGCTTGACCGCGTCTGATTTTTGATAAGGTATTTGCAAATCTGCCTGTATTCTTGGCAATCGACATCTCATTTTCATTGAGTACGATGATCAGCCGCAGATCCTTTTCCATATTATTGAGTGCCTCGTGCACCATGCCGCCCGTAAAAGCACCGTCCCCGATGACGGCAATGGTGTAAGCGTCAGAGCCCGAAAGCTTATCGGTCATGGCAAAGCCAAGCGCTGCAGAAATGGAAGTAGAGCTATGCCCTGCGCCGAACGGATCATGCGCGCTCTCACTACGCTTGGTAAAGCCGGAAAGTCCGCCGCTATGTCGCAGCGTATCAAAGCAGTCAAGTCTGCCCGTCAGCATCTTGTGCACGTAGCATTGATGACCCACGTCCCAAATGATATGATCCCGAGGAGAATCAAAGACACGGTGCAGTGCCACGCTGAGTTCCACGACACCAAGGTTAGACGCAAGGTGTCCGCCATTTTCGCTGACGCGCTCAATTAAAAATTCTCTGATCTCTCGGTTCAGGCAAAGTATTGCCTGCTCGTCAAGCGACTTGAGCATTTGTGCATCTTCTATCTTGCCAAGATACTGATATTTGCTCGTGTTTTGCATACTCTGCCTCCTTTCATGATCATAACTTGTTTATTATAGCACACATTTGCCCCGATTGTAAATGCTTTTTTCCGTTTTTTTTGAAAAAACAGCCGTATTTTTTACCATTTTGTGCACAAAACACGCATATTTGCCAAAAGCTCTTGACAAAAAGCGGCACATCATTTATAATAAATAGGGATTTCTGAAAAAAGGAGAAACACATCTAATCATGGACGGAGACAGTATACGATTATTTTTGCTTGTAATCGTATTTGTTGCCCTTGTATCCTGCAGCGGATACTTTTCGGCTTCGGAAAGCGCCTTTACGACGCTTAACAAAATCAGAATCAAAAGTCAGGCAGACGACGGTGACCGTAAGGCAAAGCGAGCTTTGTATATTACCAATCACTTTGAGCGTGCGCTGACGACTATTCTCGTTGGTAATAATATTGTAAACATTGCGGCAGCCTCGGTGGCTACCATCATTGCTGCGCAATTATTAGCCCCTTCGGCACTCGACGAGGATACGATCAACTTAATATGTACGATATACGTCACGGTAGTTGTATTTATTTTCGGCGAGATGATCCCCAAGAGTCTTGCAGGTGACCGAAGCGAAAGCATCAGTTTGCTATTCGCTGCTCCCTTGCGCTTGCTGATGAAGCTTTTTACACCTATTGTGGCTGTTTTTTCGTTTTTGAACAAGCTGGTTTCCCGCGTGTTCAAAGCCGAGGAAGAGCCCTCCATTACCGAAGATGAGCTGTTTGACATCATAGACACGGTTGAGGAAGAGGGCGTTGTGGATGAGGAGCAGAGCGATATGCTCAAATCCGCGCTGGAATTTGCCGACACCACGGCTGCCGACGTTATGACGGTGCGTCAGGATATTCTGCACATTGATATCACCATGTCCAACGAGCAGATCAAGGACGTGATCATGAACACCTCGCACTCCCGTATCCCTGTTTGTGACGGCGACCTTGACAATATCATCGGAACGCTGCCTATCCGTGCATTTTTGAAGGAATACTTGAAAAATCCCGAGCTGGAGCTGCGCTCCCTGCTCATTCCTGCGTTTTTCGTCAAGGCATCTGCCAACATCGATGATCTTCTGACCATCATGCGGCAGCACCGCTATTACTTAGCAGTAGTCATTGACGATAAAGCAAGCACCATTGGTATTGTGACCATTGAGGATTTCCTTGAAGAGCTGGTCGGTGAGATCTGGGACGAGGACGACGTGGTGGACCCCGACTTTATCAAGCTGGGCGGCAACTATTTCCGCGTCACCTCACGCATGACGGTTGGCGAGGCGTTCGGCAGAATCGGGCTTCCCGCCCCTGCCCCCACCGTTGCGCAACGCCCGTTGATCTCCTTTGTGCTTGATACCTTGGGCAGAATGCCCGAAGAAGAAGAAAGCTTTGATTTTGAGGACGTTGAGATCATTGCAGACGAGATCAAGGACGGCAGACTCACGCAAGTCGTTATCCATATCCCCGATGAAAAGGAGGATGAGGAGCAATGATTTTTTATCTGATTGTCATTATTTTAGCCGTGCTGCTCTCCGCATTCTTCTCAAGCAGCGAGATCGCCATCAACTCACTCAATCCCGCAAGACTGAAAAAAGCCATTGAATCGGGCGACAAAACCGCTAAGGTTGCCCTGGAACTCAGCGAAAACTTCACAAGTACGCTGTGCACCATTCTGATCGGTAACAACCTGGTCAATACCGCTGCAACAACAGCAGCAACGGTCGTGATCCTGAACTTCTTGACAAAACGCAATTTTTCCGGTGCTGATGAACTGGCTCCTGTGCTGACCACCGTAATCATGACCGTGATCATACTGATCTTTGGCGAGATCCTTCCCAAAAACATGGGTAAGGTAAGACCGGAAAAATGGTCCAAAATCGTTGCCTATCCCATTCGCTTTTTGACGTGGGTGCTCTTCCTGATCGTCTTTATTGTAACTGCAGCTATGCGCATGTTACAGCGTATTTGGGGCACGGATGATGAGGACGCTCCGACCGTTACCGAGGAAGAGCTTTCCACCATCATCGAGACCGTTGAGGAGGAGGGCGTCATCGACGAGGAGCAGGGTGAGCTGCTGCAAAGCACGCTGGAGTTCCCCGAAACAACTGTCCGTGAGATTATGACGCCCCGTATTGACATGGTGCAGATCGATATTGACGACGAGCCCGAGGCGATTTTGCAGATCGCAGAGGAGTCCCGTTACTCCCGTATCCCCGTTTACCGTGACAGCATTGACAACATCATCGGTATTCTTGTGCTGAATCATTTCTACAAGGAGCTGACCGAGGTTGGCGGTGACGTGACCAAGATCGATATCGAATCCCTTTTGATCAAGCCCAAGCTGGTACATAAGACCATGCGCCTGCCCAATGCGCTGGGGGTCATGCGCGAACACAAAACGCACATTCTGGTCGTTGTTGACGAGTTCGGCGGCACGATGGGCATCGTGACAATGGAGGATATCCTGGAGGAGCTTGTGGGTGACATCTGGGATGAATCCGACGTCATTGTCAAGGAATTCCGCAAGACCGGTGAGAACACCTACGAAGTATCGGGCGACATGAACATTGACGATTTCTTTGCAGAGATCGAGCACGAGGACGATGAGTTTGCGTGCGAATACAAAACAATGGGCGGCTGGGCTGTTGAAGCAACCGATGCTGATCCGCACGTTGGCGACAGCTTTACTTACAAGAATATGTGCATCGTCGTAGATGAAATGGACGACATGCGCGTCACGCAGCTGACCGTGCTTGTCACGCCTATTCCCGAGGACGAGCTTGAAGAGGAAATTGAATAAGACCTTGTTGCAGGCGTATGAAAATGATATGCCTGCAACTTTTTTGCATTAGCCCTTGCATTATAAAGCGCCGTGTGATATAATCATGTCAGAATTTTTCAAGAGGCTGATTATGAGGATAGAAACTTTTAGCATGTTGCCCGAGGCAGCAAAGCAAATACGCATCACGGTATTTATGCAAGAGCAAGGATTTACGGAAGAATTTGACGATCTTGACGGGGTTGCAACGCATTTGGTTCTTTTTGACGAGCAAGAGCCCGTGGCAACCTGCCGCATCTGGCTTGA
>JAGBXH010000016.1 GCA_017629395.1 Clostridia bacterium
CCGTATGGCGGGCTTGACTCCCGATGCGGTTGTCGTCGTTGCCACCATTCGCGCACTCAAGATGCACGGCGGTCTGGCAAAGACCGAGCTGGGTACGGAAAACCTGGAAGCACTGGGCAAGGGTCTTCCCAACCTGCTGCGCCACGTTTCCAACATCAAGAACGTCTATAAGCTGCCTTGCGTGGTAGCTGTCAACCGTTTCCCCACCGACACCGATGCAGAGGTTGAGGAAATCATCCGCAAGTGCCAAGATCTTGGCGTAAACGTGGTGCTTTCCGAGGTTTGGGCAAAGGGCGGCGAAGGCGGTGATGCCCTTGCTACCGAGGTTGTCAGACTGTGCGAGGAGGAGCAGGGCGATTTCACCTTCTCTTATGAGCTGGACGGCAGCATTCAGGATAAGATCGAGGCTGTGGTCAAGAAGGTATATGGCGGCGCAGGCGTTTCCATTCTGCCCGCAGCGCAGAAGCAGATCGCAGAGCTGACCGCACTTGGCTTTGACAAGTGCCCCATCTGCGTAGCAAAGACGCAGTATTCCTTCTCGGATGACATGACCAAGTTGGGCGCACCCGAGGGCTTTACCGTGACGGTCAAGAACGTCAAGGTTTCCGCAGGCGCAGGCTTTGTCGTCGTGCTGACGGGCGACATTATGACCATGCCGGGTCTGCCCAAGGTTCCCGCGGCTGAAAAGATCGACGTGGACAAGGACGGCACCATCACCGGTTTGTTCTGATTTCATACAACGCAAAAACAGCAGGCGAGTGCCTGCTGTTTTTGCGTAGCAACAATTGGAAAGCTTGGTTTGGCGGTAACGGAATTATATATACGCGTTCGCAATGACGTTATTTCTTTCTCCATCAAAAAAGACCGCCCGCAGGCGGTCTTTTCTACAATATTATTTAACGTTTACACCAACTTACTCTTCTTGACCGCTTCAATGATTCTGACAGCCGAGGGGGCAAGCACGATATTGATGATCAGCTCAATGATGAAATTGACGATCGCCATGCCGATGATCAGCAGTGCCGTGACAAACACGCCCCCGGTTTTGTCGGCATCCGCCAACCAAGTGCCTTGGAAAATGGTCATCATACCGATGATGTAGATGGTGGTATTGGTCAAAGGGGCAAGGATCGCCGCCGAGAATACTGCGGGATACATCTTTTGCTTTTTCTTGAACGGAATCGCAATCGCGCCTGCGACTGCGCCCGCTGCCGCACCCTTGACAAGCACTAAAAAGCTGGTGCCCACTGCGCTGAACTGCAACGATTGCAGGGTAACGGGATCAAAGCCGGTAAAGCCTGTAATCAAAACGATCACGCCAAACGAAAATCCGAGAATAGCGCCCGCCAAGGGGCCGAACAGTACTGCGCCCACTACGATGGGCACCAGTGTCAAGGTAATGCTGACGGGCAGAGCCACCATTTTACTGAATACGGTAGCAAGAATTTGCAGAACGGCAATCAGCGCGATCAGCATGGCCATCTGCGCCAATCGGAGCGTACGTTTTTTAGAGTTGGAGTGCATTGTCTGTACCTCCTTGGGGGATTTTTACAATATAATATTATAGCAAAAACACCGTATTCTGTCAAGTGCCGTGCGGCAAAAGGTGCTTGGGCTGCGCAAAATTTAATGTTTTTCGTTAAATTTCTGTTGACAAACGCACGCGCGTATACTATAATATAATAAATGTACAAAAACGGAGGGCTATATGGCTATCATTGTCAGACTGGACCGCGTCATGGCGGACAGAAAAATACAGCTTGGCGTGCTTGCCGAGCGCGTAGGAATCTCCCCCGTCAACTTGTCCAAGCTGAAAAACGGGCACGCGGGAGCGGTGCGCTTTTCCACTCTGGAGGCGATCTGCCGCGAGCTGAATTGTCAGCCCGGGGATATTCTGGAATATCGGGAGGATGTTGAATGAAGCGTATATATAATATAAAGGTAGGTTGCCTTGCTTTGACCTTGCTTTTGCTGCTGGGTGCGGCTGCGTGCCAAGCGCCGGGGGGCGAAGGCGAGAGCAGCACGGTTGGAGATCCGACTTTGCTGGAAAGCGAGCAGAATTCCTTGGAAACCGAGAGTGAAAGCGAAAGTCAGGGGGAGGGTGAGAGCGAAGCGGTGACCGATTCCGTTACCGAGCAGCCCTCGGAAAGCGAAACGCAGACCGAGCCGCCCACGACCGAGCAAACTACCGCAGGGCAGGAAGTGCCGGACGGAGAGATCGTGACGCCGAGTGCGCAGGGATATACCTATCCCGATATGGTGGACGACCTTGCCGCGCTTGCGCAGACGTATAGCGAGTGCTTTTCCTATCAGAGCATCGGCAAGAGCGTGGACGGCAGAGAGATTTATGCCTGCGTGGTGGGCAATCCGAACGCCGAGCATAAGGTTCTGCTGACGGGCGGCATTCACGGCAAAGAGTACCTGAGCAGTCTGGTTGCCATGAAGCAAATGGAATATTACCTTGCTAATCGCGCCGAGGGCTCGTATAGCGGATTGCAGTATGCAGAGCTGCTGGATACGCACGCGTTTTACGTGCTGCCCATGATCAATCCCGACGGTGTCATGCTTGCGTTGTGCGGCATCGACTCCATACAGACCCCCGAGGTCAGGGAAACGGTGGAAAAGATATACGCGGACAATTTGCGCGACGGACTGACGAGCACGAACGATATCAACGTGTATCTTGCGTATAACTGGAAGGCAAACGCCAACGGCGTGGATCTCAACCGCAATTTCCCGCTTTCCAATTGGGCAGAGGTCAAAACCGGCATCCTTGCACCCTGCTTCCGCAACTACAAGGGACCCTCTGCGGGCTCGGAGCCCGAAACCAAGGCGGTCAGCGCTTACGTGGAGAGCCTTGGCAAGATCGATGCGCTGCTTGCCTACCATACGGCAGGACAGGTGGTGTATTGGGATTGCGGCATGACGGGCGGCGTGCGTCAGCAAACGCTTGATTTGGCAAAGGCGGTCTGTGAGCATACGGGCTATAAGCTGATCTATGATAAGCATCTGGATGCCTCGCTCAACGATTGGATCACGCTGGATCGCGACGTTCCGTCTGTGACGGTCGAGCTGGCGAACGTGATCTATCCTATGCCGACAAGCGAGCTGGAAGCTGCATTTGAGCAGGTGAAGGAGCTGTGGGTGATCACGGCGCAACTGTTTGGTTAAAATAAACAAAAGGCGATTTGCTTAAATGTGCAAATCGCCTTATTTTATACAAAATAGCAATATATGTCCGCTGAAAACCCATGAATGTCTTGAAAGTTCGCACCTTTTGTCCTATAATTAAGAAAAATGGGGTGAGGATGCCCCTATCATGGAGGTGCATTATGGCATTACCGGTAGCGGTACAGGTGTATTCGGTCAGAGATGACGCTGCGGCAGATTTCCCGGGTACGCTCAAAAAGATCAAGGATATGGGATATGACGGCGTGGAATTTGCAGGTCTTTACGGCTATGCGCCCGCTGAGATCAAAAAAATGTGTGAGGAGATTGGTCTTGTGCCCGTTTCTGCGCACGTTCCGTATTACGATATGCTGGCTGACCCCGAGGGCGTGCTGGGACAGTATGCCGAGATCGGATGCAAGTTCGTTGCCATTCCGTATCTGACTCCCGAGTGCCGTCCGGGCACCGACGGCTTTGCTGACGTGGTCAAGAATGCGTTGGCACTTGGCAAGGTGGCGAAGGCGCTTGGTATGCAGATGCTGTATCATAACCACGATTTTGAGTTTGAAAAGATCGACGGCAAGTACGCGCTGGACGTGCTGTACGATACCGTTCCCGCCGAATATCTGCAGACCGAGCTGGATACCTGCTGGGTCAACGTGGGCGGTGAAGATCCCGCGGGCTATATTACCAAGTACAGCGGCAGAGCACCCGTCGTGCATCTTAAGGATTTCGTGGGCGGCAAGTCGGATAATATGTACGAGCTGATCGGTATCGAGGCAGAGAAGAAGCAAGAGGAGGTCAAGGCGTTTGAGTTCCGTCCCGTTGGTTCGGGCCGTCAGGATTTCCCCGGTATTCTCGCGGCTTCCGAGGCTGCAGGTGCACAGTGGGTAGTTGTGGAGCAGGATTCTCCCTCTATGGGTCTGACCCCCATGCAGAGCATTGAAAAGAGCAGAAGCTATTTGCGCACGCTGGGCTATTGAGTGCGCGTCAAACAATAAAATTATTTTTGGAGGATATTATCATGGCTGAAAAAATGGATGCTAAGCTGGATTATAAGAACCAGCAAAATGAGGTTGTTGTTGACACCAACAGAAAGCTGAGAATCGGTATCATCGGTTGCGGCTGGATTGCAGGTGCGCACCTTGCTTCTTATAAGAAAATGCCCGACGTTGAGATCGTTGCGGGCTGTGACCTGATCCCCGGTAAGGCTGCTAAGTTCTTTAAGGACGGCGGCGTTGAGGGCGTTAAGACCGATTATGCTTCCCATAAGGAAATGCTGGACGACGAAAGTTTGCAGCTGGACGCCGTTTCCATTTGCACCTATAACCGTCAGCACGCAGGCCCTGCAATTTACGCGCTGCAGAAGGGCGTAAACGTCATGCTGGAAAAGCCCTTTACCGTTACGCTGGACGAGGCAGTAGAGGTTATGAAGGCAGAGAAGGAGAGCGGTAAGGTTCTCTCCATCGGCTTCCAGCCCAGACTGGACGCGAATATGCAGATGATCAAGAAGATCGTTGACAGCGGCGAGCTGGGTCAGGTCTACTACATCCAGACCGGCGGCGGCAGACGCAGAGGTATTCCCACTCCCTTCGGAACCACCTTTATCGAGGACAAGACCGCAGGCCTTGGCGCATTGGCTGATATCGGCTGCTACTCGCTGGATATGGTGCTTAACGCAGTTGGCTATCCCAAGCCTCTGACCGTTACCGGTTACAAGAGTGATTTCTTTGGTAAGGATCCCGCTACCTATCCGGGTCACCCCGAGTATGCGGATCTGTTCGGCGTTGACGACTTCGCAGCTGCATTTGTCAGACTGGAGGGCGGCATCATTCTGGACTTCCGTATTGCATGGGCAATGAATATCAACACTCCCGGTGACACCATCATTCTGGGTACCAAGGCAGGCTTGCGCATTCCTTCTACCGACTGCTGGAACGGCACGGTTGGCGGCCCCATGAAGATTTACAAGACCATCGGCGGCGTGGATATGGAATATGAAGTGCCGATCATCAAGGATGGCGGCGACCTGTTTGATAAGAAGATCCGTTCCTTCCTGGATGCGGTCAAGTATAATAAGCCCGCTCCCGTTCCGTCCTCTCAGATCATTTATAACCAGGCGATCCTGGACGGTATTGCTCGCTCTGCAAAGCTCGGCAAGGAAGTTAAGATTCAGGTTCCCAAGATCTGATCCTCATTTAGCTGAATATACAGAGCCCTCGGCACGACCGAGGGCTTTGTTGCGCCATGCGCAAGATCAAACGCCCACACAACCCTCTCACAAAAGTTTTGATCAGACTTTTTCAAAACTTTCCGCGGCTCAATCACAAAAGTTTTGATCAAACTTTTTCAAAAGTTTGCGCAGGTCGAGGGCGCGAAGCCCTCGTCGCGCCCGCAGGCGCGAAACCTTTCCACGCCGTTTTTGCTTCTTTTTGCGGCTTCTTGCACAAAAAGAAGGGAAACGGTTTGCGCAGCGTATCCCGCAACAAAACATCTAAAGCAGAGCCCTCGGCACTCCGAGGGCTTATTTTCCCCTTTGTCGCGTGACAAACTGTGCAACCTGCACAAAACGCATTGGTGACAAATATACACTTTGTCAAAACTCACACTTGACAAAGCGGGAGAATAGTGGTAGAATATTCAAGGTCGCGAGGGCGACGGTATCACAGAGAGAGACGCGAGAGTCGATAGAAAAAAGTTGAAAAAAATCTAAAAAACTTTTGAAAAACCTATTGACAAACGGAAAACACTGTGATATAATAATCAGGCTGTCGCGGAAAACGACGGTGGCTGCCAAAAGGCAGCGAAAGACATTGGTCCTTGACAATTGAATAACAGAGAGAAGTACAAAGCAAATGTAAGTGCGAAAATACGAATCTCGAAAAATTCTTTGAAGAGTACAAAACTCAACTAAAGTAAATTTTAGGAAAAAGAAAAGCTAAGAGCAAATAAGCTCGAGTAAAGATTTTACACGATCCTTTGGATCGGTTAAATACAATTATTCGAGAGTTTGATCCTGGCTCAGGATGAAC
>JAGBXH010000122.1 GCA_017629395.1 Clostridia bacterium
CTCGCCGTCCATTTGCTTGTGCGGTGTTGTCCCCGTGGGAATGACGTAAAGCACGTCCAACCACATCTGCTCCATGAACGCCTTTGCCGCCGCCACGTGACCTGCGTGCACGGGAGAAAACGTGCCGCCGTAAATTCCTACGCGCAGCATATCAGGGCAGCTCGATGCGATTCTTTTTCTTTTCCGAGCGGCGGTACAGAATGATCTTTCTGCCGATCACACCGCACACCTCAGCCCCCAGCGCCTCGCCAAGCGCATCCGCAATATCGCGGGGGGTGTATTCACAGTTATCCAGAACGCCCAGCTTGATCAACTCGCGTGCATCAAGCGCGTCCGAAAAGGTCTTGAGCATGTTATCTCCCAAGCCGCCCTTGCCGATCTGCATAATAGTAGGCAGGTCGTGCGCCAGGCTGCGCAGGTATGCTCTTTGCTTACTTGTAATCATATCAAACTCCGTTATAATTCTTTACTAAGAAATCAACTAACAGCTGCATGGCTCTGCCACGGTGGCTGATGCTGTTTTTTTCGTCTGCCGTCATTTCGGCATAGCTTTTTTCCATGGGGGGATAGTAGAACAAGGGATCGTAGCCAAATCCGGTGTTGCCTCTGTACGCGTGCAGAATCTCGCCCTCGGTCTTACCAAGGAACACGTGCGCGTTATCCGGCTCCTCGGGGAACACGCAGGCAATGGCACATACGAATGCACCGCTTCTGTCCTGCTTGTCCGCAAGGTTTTGAAGCAGAAGCTGATTGTTCGCCTCGTCGTTGCCGTGCTCGCCTGCATATCTTGCGCTATAGATGCCGGGCGCACCGCCAAGGGCGTTTACCTCAAGTCCCGAGTCGTCACCCACGCCAATGTAGCCGCTCATAGCAGCTGCGCGCGCCTTAATGGTAGCGTTTTCGGCAAAGGTGGTGCCGTTTTCCTCTATCTCGTCGGTCAAGCCTACCTCGTCCAGCGAATATACCTCCACTTCGGGGATGGATTGCGAGAGGATTCTTTTGAGCTCCGCTATTTTGTGTTTATTGTGTGATGCAAGTACGATCTTCATATCTCTTGATAATTACTGTTCAAACAGTGCCTTGATAAACTCGGCAGCCACGAATTCCTGCATATCGTCGATCTTTTCGCCCACGCCGATGAACTTGACGGGAATGCCCAGCTCGCGCTTGATGGAAAGCACGATACCGCCCTTTGCGGTGCCGTCCAGCTTGTTGAGCGTCAAGCCCGTGATGTTGGCAGCCTTGCCGAATTCCTTTGCCTGCAGAATCGCGTTCTGACCGGTGGTCGCATCCAGCACCAAGAGGTTTTCTCTTGCAGCACCCGGCAGCTCGCGGTCGATAACGCGGTTGATCTTTGCCAGCTCGTTCATCAGGTTGGTCTTGTTGTGCAGTCTGCCCGCGGTATCGATGATCAGCACGTCAGCCTGCTTTTTCTTTGCGTAATTGATGGCGTCAAATACCACCGCAGCAGGGTCGCTGCCCTCGTTCTGGCGCACCATCTCTACGCCGGCGCGGTCGCACCACACCTGCAGCTGATCGATTGCCGCTGCGCGGAAGGTATCCGCCGCTGCGACCACGACCTTCTTGCCCTGTGCGCGCAGTCTGTTCGAGATCTTACCGATCGAGGTGGTCTTGCCCGCACCGTTGACACCGATGACCAAAATCACCGAAGGGGTGGTGGACAGATTCAGCGCACCGCCCTCGCCGATCATGTCGGTCAGCATTTCCTGCAGCGCCGCCATGACGTCCTCTTTTTCCTTGATTCTGCCGTCCTTGATGCGCACGCGCAGCTCGTCCATGATCTCCTCGGTCGCGCCTACGCCCACGTCTGCCTCAATCAGCAGCTCCTCCAGCTCGTCCAGCATATCCTCATCCACGCGCACGAAGTTCGACAGCACGTCATGTACCTTGCCGAACAGCGCGTCTTTGGTCTTTTTCAGACCCGCCTTTAATTTATCCAAAAATGCCATCCCAGTTGCTCTCCTTTTGCTTTTCAATATCGTTGACGTCCAGCGTCAGCACCTTGGAAATGCCGTGCTCGGGCATGGTGACGCCGTACAGTCTGGTGGCAGCAGCCATGGTACCGCGGCGGTGCGTGATCATAATGAACTGCGTACCGTCGGTGTACTTCTTGATGTACTGTGCAAGTCTTTCTACGTTGACCTCGTCCAACGCCGCCTCGATCTCGTCGAGAATACAGAAGGGCGTGGGGTTGACCTTGAGGATCGCAAAGAACAGCGCAACACCGATAAACGCCTGCTCACCGCCCGAAAGCTGCATCAGGTTTTTGATGATCTTGCCGGGAGGTGCCGCCTTGATCTCAATACCAGACTCCAAAATATTATCGGGCTCGGACAAGGACAGCTCCGCAGAGCCACCGCCGAACAGCTCGGCAAATACCTTGCCGAAATTCTCGTTGATCTGATTGAAGGACTCCACGAACACCGCCTTCATCTCTGCTTCCAGCTCGGCAATGATCTTCATGGTTTCCGCCTTGGATTTTTCGAGATCGGTGATCTGCTCGTTCATCTCGTCGTATCTCTTCTTGACCTCCTGATACTTTTCCACCGCACCCAGGTCCACGTGACCGATCGCACGCAGCTTGTTACGGCACTCGGTCTGCAGCTGTACCATCTCGCGGCGGTTTTCGGGCGTGATCGCAGGATACCCCAGAGCGATCGCGTCTGCTCTGGTCATTTCATAATCATCCCAAAGCTTGGACGAAAGCTTGTCCAGCTCATCGCGCAGATTGTTCAGCTTATTTTCACACTTGGTGTGCTCGCGGAAAATGATCTCCTTCTGGTTCATTTTCTCGCGCATGCGCGCAGTCATTTCATTGAGCTTTTTCTCAAAGTCCATGCTGTCGCTTTCAATTTCGGCGCGCTTGGCATTCAGCTCCTGCAGCCTTGCCTGACCCGCCTCGTATTTTTGTCTGTTGTCTGCCTGGAAGACCGTGTACCCCTCGATCATATCCTCCAACGAAACAATACGCTCGCGAGAGGCGCGGATCTCATCCGCATACAGATCCACACGCGTACGGCAAACGCTCAGCAGCGTATGCTCGGTCTCGGTGTCCTTTGCAGTTTCGCTGATCTTGATGATCACGCCCGTCATGCGGTCGTTCAGATCCGCCACGTGATCCTCCATATCAAGTCGCTGCTCGTCCTTTTTCTGACGTGCCGCTGTAATCTCGCTGACCACGCGGGCAGCACTGCGCTCATCCGCCTGCAAAACGGCAAGATCCTCCTCGTATCTCTCGCTCATTGCGATGATCTGCTCGTAGTCCTCGCGCATCTTTTCAAGCAGCGTTGCATTTGCCTCGATCTTTGCGTTGATCTGCTCCAGCTGTGCTGCCTCGGTGCTCATCAGCACGCCAAGCAGCTCCTTACGATCCTCGCAAGATGCCTTGTCCTCGGTGGTATCGCGGATGTCCTGCTTTTGCTTATCCGCATCCTTGAGCAGCCTTGCAAGCTCATTGTCGCATGCGGCACAGGTCTCCTCCAGCTTTTTGATCTCTGCAGCTCTGCCAAGCACGCTTGCGCCCTGACGCACCGAACCGCCCGTAAACGAACCGCCCATGTTGATCTGCTGGCCGTCCAGGGTGACCACGCGCACGCGGTAACGCAATGCCTTTGCCATAGCGGTTGCATTGTCAATGTTATCAAAAATCACGGTTCTGCCGATCAGTGAGGATACCACGTCACGGAATTTATTGTCACAATCCAAAAGCGTGTCGGCAACCGCGATATAGCCGCGATAGCCCGACGCATCACGCATTTCGGGCGTGGGAGAGGAGGGACGCATGGAGGTCAGGGGGAAGAAGGTAGCTCTGCCCGCCTCACCCTTTTTGAGCGCGTACATTGCCGCCTTTGCGGTCTCCTCATCGTCCACCACGATGTGCTGCAGGTTCGCTCCCAGCGCAGTTTCGATCGCGGTAACGTACTTTTCCTCTACGCTGACCACCTTGGAAAGCGGACCGTAGATCTTGCCCACGGGCACACCGCCCGCAGCGGTGATCTTGCCCTCTGCGTAGCGGTTCATGACAAATCGCACGCTGTTGGCATATCCTTCAAAGCTCTCTTCCATGTGCTTGAAGGTCTGAATTCTCTGCTGTGCCGAATCACGGCGCAGTCTGACTTGGTTGACATGCTCGGAAAGCTCACCAAACGACGCGTTGAGCTCAACCAGCTTTCTGTTATAGCCCTCGATCTGTGCCGCTGCCTCGTCGATCGCCTTTTGATAATCGGCTACTGTCTTTTGCTTTTCCGCGCTCTGCTTTTGCAGCACACGGTCCGCATTCTCATACGTTTCCATATCGGCAAGAATATCGCTGTTACGGTCGCTGCCCGAGTTCTTGGCACTCTCCAGCACAGAAATACGCACGCGAATATCCGTCGCCGCTGCCTCAGCCTCGCGGATGTCCGCAAGCGCCGTTGCAATATCCGCCTCCAGCACCGCGATCTTGGCGCGGGTGGTACGGATCTCCTCTGCGATCGCGCCCTGCTCCGACTCCAGCTGCGCATGCTGCTGTCCCAGCGCAAGAATACGCGCCGAGTGCTCCACGCAGGCACTCTGCTCCTGCTCCATATTCTTTTGCGAAAGAGCCATGGAGGAGTTTGCCGCCTCGATCAGCTCCTTGGTGTGCGAAATATTGCTCTCGGTCACGCGGAATTCGCTGTCCAGCGTGTGATTTTCCTGCGTTTGCTCGCGGATCTGCGTCAGCAGCTGCTCGGAAGCCATCTTGTTGGATTGCGATGCCTCAAACAAGCGGTTATTCTGCATTTCCATACCCTGCAGCGCATCGTCCGCGGTCTGCAGATCAAAAGCAGAATGCTTGAGCGCATCCTCTGCTACTGCGATCTCACCGCGAAAACGCTCGGTATCGTACAGCCAAAGGCTGACGTCGGCACGCTTTTTGGAATCCATCAGCTCTAAGGCGCGCTTTGCCTTGCCCGCCTCCTTTTCAAGAGGACCGACCTGCGCCTGCACCTCGGTAAACACGTCCATAATACGCACCATGTTTTCCTCTGCCTTGGCAAGCTTGCGTTCCGCCTCGTTCTTCTTATGGCGGAACTTTGCAATGCCCGAGGCATCCTCAAACGTGCTGCGTCGCTCGTCACTCTTACGCGATACCATTTCGGCAATTCTGCCCTGACCGATGATGGAATAACCGTCACGGCCGATACCCGTATTCATGAAAAGCTCGTAAATATCGCGCAATCTGACCGCGCGACGGTTAATGAAATATTCACTCTCGCCCTGACGGAAGTAGCGTCTGGTAACCGTCACCTCGTCGTAAGGGCAATCCAATTTTGCAAATTCACCCGTGTTGTCAAAGGTGACAGACACCTCTGCGTATCCCATGGGACGGCGGCTGTCAGCACCGCCGAAAATAACGTCCTCCATCTTGGAGCCGCGCAGCGTTTTGGACGAGATCTCACCCAGTACCCAACGCATCGCGTCCGCGATATTGGACTTGCCGCTTCCGTTGGGACCTACGATGACGGTTACGCCCGCCTGCTCGCCAACCATGCCGTTGTCAAAGACCAGCTTGGTTCTGTCCGGGAAGGACTTAAAGCCTTGTAATTCAATGGATTTTAAGTACAATGCTCTTTCTCCTTTTCATAGATTTTAGGAGCCCTGCAATCGCTTGCCACCAATTTCAATTGCGCGCCGAACTCTGCCTGCAGCCGCAAAAGATTTTGCTTGTGCTGTCCGATCGCTAAAGAGAGCTCTCGGGCAGGAATTTCTACCTGCTGCACGGGATCTGATGCCCGAGACAACAGCTTTCTCAAATTTTGATAATACAGATACGAGCGCACCAGCTCGCCCAGTGCGGGATGATTGGCACCTCCCAGTGCAAGCGCGGGGTCGGAAAGGTTGTCCGAGGCACAAAGACCTATGCGAATGACGCGCACGCCATGCGCTTCAAAGACGCGCAAGGTCGCCGCACTGCGCTCCACCGCCTCGTCAAGCGAGAGCGGCTTATAGCGTCCGCTTTGCATCATCTCACACAGCGCGGTATCCGCAAACACTACCGTAGGATAGATGCGCGCTCCCTGCACGCCCAGCTCACACAACGCTTTGGCTGTCGCGATCTCGCTTTGCAAGGTACTGCCCGGCAGACCGATCATGGTCTGTCCCACCACCTCGTAGCCCGCTTCAAGCAGCATGCGGCAAGCCCGCTCTGCGCAGGATGCATTGTGTCCGCGTGCGCTGGCGGCAAGCACCGCGTCGTCCAGGCTTTGCACGCCCAGCTCAACGGTACGTACGCTGTAGCGCGACAGGATCTCGAGAATTTCTTGTGAAATATAATCGGGACGCGTAGACATGCGGATACCGCTCACACGCGCCTTGCCCGCCATGGGATTTTGCACGTACCGCTCGGCTATGTCCAAAAGACAGCACATCAGTTCGCGGTCAATGCCCGTAAACGAGCCTCCGAAAAATGCGATCTCCGCCGTATCCTGCTCGGTCGTGGTAGCAAGTGCTTGCGCAATTTGCCCATCCACCTCCGCGGGGTCAAAATGCTGCGCCCCCGAAATGGTACGCTGATTGCAGAACACGCACAGATTGGGGCATCCGAGATGCGGAATAAAGATCGGAACGTTCAGATGCCTGCTCACGGCTGCACACCGAACAGCTCCAGCGCTTGCCTTGCCGCATTTTGCTCGGCACGGCGCTTGGATTGTCCCTGCCCCTTGCCTATGACGTTGGAATTGAGTCTTGCCTCAACAGTAAAGGTCTTTTGATGATCGGGGCCGCTCTCGCTGACCGTAACGTACTCCAAAAAATCGCCCTCGGTCTGCTGCACGAATTGCTGCAGCAGCGTTTTATAGTCGCTGCTTCCCTGCTTATCCGCATTGGCGATCTCATCCTGTATCAAGGGCAAAAGCAGCTCCTCAACGCGCTCAAAGCCCTGCTCTGCCGCATCCAGATAGATCGCGGCAAGCAACGCCTCAAAGGCATCCGCCAGTATGGATCTTCTTTCTCTGCCGTGATTTTTATCCTCACCGACACCCAAAAGCAGGTAGTCGCCCAGATGAATGCGAGCGGCAAATGAGGAAAGCGCGCGCTCACAGACCAGCTCTGCGCGCAGCCTTGTCAGCTCACCCTCGGCAAGACCCGGAAACGTGGTATATAAGTAACGGCTGACCACTACGGAAAGCACCGAGTCGCCCAAAAATTCAAGCCTCTCGTTGCAAAGCAGGTGGTGATGCTTCTCTCCCTGCTCGTTGGAATACGAGGAGTGCGTCAACGCCCTTTGCAGATAGGAGTGATTCTCAAAGCGATATCCGATCTTTTGCTGTAAAAGCTCGGTCGGCTTGGGATATCCGCTCTCAAAATTGCTCATAAGCATCCTTTCTCTGCCCGTGGGATCAAGCGTGAATTTCGGGCAGCATTTCCTTGATAATATCGATTGCGGTCTCGGCAATAACGGCATTTCTCGCCGTCTTGCCACCCTTGACCTTTTTTGCAGGCATCTCAATGATACCGAAGTTGGCGTTCATGGGCACGAACGTGCTGCTCACACCGCCGTTTTGCACGTACTGCGCCATCGCACCGATCATGGTCTTGCGCGGAAAGATCAGCGCATCCATACCGCGTGCGCGGCGTGCGGCGTTAATACCCGCCACCAAGCCGGAGCCTGCGGATTCGATATACCCCTCCACACCGGTCATCTGTCCGGCAAAGAAAACGTTGGGACGGGACAGCATGGAATAATCCGCGCAAAGCAGGCCTGGAGAATTGAGGTAGGTATTACGGTGCATGACACCGTAGCGCAAAAATTCCGCATTCTCAAGTCCGGGGATCATACGGAACACGCGACGCTGCTCGGGGAAGGTCAGGTGCGTCTGGAAGCCGACGAGATTGTACATCGTGCCCTCCGCATTCTCCTTACGCAGCTGTACGACCGCGTAATACTCCTTACCCACACGCGGGTCGATCAAGCCAACGGGCTTCAAGGGGCCGTAGCACAGCGTTTCATAGCCGCGGCGTGCCATGACCTCCACGGGCATACAGCCCTCGAACACGGTCAGATCCTTCTGCTGCTCACGGTCAAAATCCTTGAGCGTTGCCTCCTCTGCCGTGATCAACGCCTCATAAAAAGCGTCGTACTGCTCCTTGGTCATGGGGCAGTTGATATAGTCGGCATCCCCCTTATCGTAGCGGGATGCGAAAAACGCAACGTCCATATTGATGCTGTCGGCATCCACGATGGGAGCGGCAGCGTCGAAGAAGTGCAGACCCGCACATCCCAGCTCGTCACGGATATAATCCGCCATAGGCTCGCTGGTCAAGGGGCCGGTTGCGATGACCGTCACGCCGTCATCGGGCAGGCGGTCACATTCACACTCGATCACCTCGATATTCGGGTGATTGCGCACACGGTCGGTAATATACTCGGAAAACAGCACTCTGTCCACCGCCAATGCAGAGCCTGCGGGCACGCGCGTAGCGTCCGCTGCCTGCATGATCAAGGAGCCCATCCGGCGCATCTCGCTCTTGAGCAAGCCGATGGCGTTGGAGGGTGCGTCCGAGCGCAGCGAGTTGGAGCAAACCAGCTCGCCAAAGGTGGGTGCGTGGTGCGCGGGCGTGTACTTAACGGGCTTCATCTCGTAGAGCTTGACCTTGACGCCTCGCTCTGCCGCCGCAAAAGCAGCCTCACAGCCCGCAAGTCCCGCACCGAGAACGGAAATATATGCCTCCATTACGCTTCACCCTCGCCCGTCATTTCGGTCTCGGTCGCGGTTCTGGAATATCCGCAGGATTTATCGTGGCAAACGATGAGTGCCTTGCCCTTCTTTCTGAACAGCATGCCGCCGCAATCGGGGCACTTCTCACCCACGGGCATATCCCAGGAGGAAAAATCGCACTCCGGGTACTTTTCACAGCTGTAGAACACGGTCTTATTCTTACCGTACTTCATCACAATCTTGCTTGCGCACTTGGGACAGGGCACGCCGATATCCTTGGTTCTGGGCTTGGTAAAGGCACAGGTGGGATAGTTGGCGCAAGCGTAGAAGCTGCCGTAGCGACCCGTACGCAGTACCATGTCACCGCCGCACTTTTCACACTTGAAGTCAGCCACAACAACCTTCTTTTCGATCTGTGCCTCGCCCTCTGCCTCAGGCTTGGGCGCACTGAGCGGCTTGGTGTTCTTGCAGGTGGGATAATTGGGACAAGCGGCGAACTTGCCAAAGCGGCCGTTCTTGACGATCATGGTCGCGCCGCACTTATCACAAATCATGTCGGTCTTTTCCACGGGCAGCTCATAGGATGCCTGCTCCAATGCCTTTTGAGCACCCTCCAGCTGTCCTGCAAAGTCGCCCCAGAACTTTTCCAGCACGCTGTTCATCCGGACGCTGCCCTTTTCGATCGAGTCAAGGTCGCTCTCCATGCGTGCGGTAAAGCGGTAGTCGACAATGCTTGTAAAGTTTTCCTCCATGAGCTTGGTCGTCACCTCACCGTATGCGGTGGGGTAAAGCGACTTACCCTCACGGGAAACGTAGTTTTTGGAAATATTGGTAATGATGGTGGTATAGGTGGAGGGTCTGCCGATGCCCTTTTCCTCCAAGTTCTTGATCAGCGTCGCCTCGGTATATCTTGCGGGAGGCTCGGTGAAGTGGCACGCGGGATCGATCGCATCGGGCTGCCATACCTGCCCCTGCTTCATGTCGGGCAGGCGGATATCACTCATCTGATCGGGGTCGTTTTCGTCAGCCTTGTCGTCGGTGGATTCCTCATACAGCACCATATAGCCGGGGAAGGTCACGGTATAGCCACCGGTACGGAACAAATATCCCTCTGCGTTGAAATCCACGCTCAGGGTAGCCAGCTCTGCGGACTGCATCTGGCTTGCCACGAATCTCTCCCAGATCAGCTTGTACAATCTGTACTGATCGGTAGAGAGATACTTGCGGATCTTTGCAGGCTCCAGCTCGGTCTTGGTGGGACGGATCGCCTCGTGCGCATCCTGTGCTCCCGCCTTTGCCTTATAGGTTCTGGGCGTTGCGGGGCAATACTGCTGTCCGTACTTGCCCGCAATAAATGCCAATGCCGCTGCCTGCGCCTCATCCGAGATACGCAAAGAGTCGGTACGCATATAGGTGATCAGACCCTGTACGCCGCCGTTTTCGGAGCCGACGTTAATACCCTCGTAAAGCTCCTGCGCCACGCGCATGATTCTTTGGGACTGGAAGCCCAGCTTACGGGAAGCCTCCTGCTGCATGGTGGAGGTGGTAAAGGGCGGCGCGGGAGATTTGTGTCTGGTTGCGCGCTTGACCTCTGCTACCGTAAAGGGCTTGCCCTGCACGGCGTTGACAACAGCCTGCGCCTGCTCGCGGCAGGTCAGCTTGACCTTTCCCTGCTCATCACCCCAGAAGCGCGCCAGCACGTGTGCGCCCTCTTGGGTGTACAGCTGCGCTGCAATGGTCCAATACTCCTCGGGTACAAAGGCGCGGATCTCGTTTTCTCTTTCCACAATCATCTTAGTCGCAACGCTCTGCACACGACCTGCGGAAAGTCCGGGCTTGACGTTCTTCCAGAGCAAGGGGCTGATCTTATAGCCCACGATTCTGTCCACGATGCGGCGCGCTCTTTGCGAGTCTACCAGATCCATATCGATTTGTCTTGGCTGCTTGATCGCCGCCTTGACAGCGGTTTTGGTGATCTCGTTAAAGGTCACACGCTGGGTCTTTTCCACGGGAATGCCCAGTACTGCCGCCAGATGCCAGGAAATTGCCTCGCCCTCGCGGTCAGGGTCGGTTGCAAGAAAGACCTTGGTGGCATGCTTTGCCTCCTTGCGGATCTCCTTGATCAGATCGCCCTTGCCGCGCACGTTGATGTAATGCGCATCAAAGCCGTTTTCAATGTCCACGGCGAGCGTGCTCTTGGGCAGGTCACGCACGTGACCCTTGGAGGCGATGACCTTATAGTTAGAGCCGAGATAGCCCTTGATGGTTGTTGCTTTGGAGGGTGACTCCACGATTACCAGATTTGCCATAAATGATCTATTATCCTTTCCGTAAACGGTAAATTATTTTCTTGTGTAAAGTCCGCCGGGCAGCGAGCTGACCAAGCCCTTGATCTCAAACATGGTCAACGCCATCATGACCTCGTGCGCGGCATAGCCGCAATTCACCAGCCAATCGGCACTGAACGCCTTGTCCAACGGGATATGCGCGAACATTTCGCGCTGTCTTTCGGAAAACTGTGCCAGCACCTCGGCAGAGCCGTCGCGGTGCTGCGCGGGTGCTTGCTGCACGGGGGCAGCAGCTTCCCTTATTTGTGTCGTCTGCTCGGATTGTGAGACAGACGGCTTTTGCTTTGCGCTTTGCTCATCCCTGACACGACTTGCGCTCTTGACGGGCGCAGATGCGGCAGGAATGCCCACGCCGTAGCGCGCAAAGGCGGCGGGGTCGGGATCAGAGCGCTCCTGTGCGCGCATCAGGCGGGCAGTATCCACGCTGTCGCGGTACAAAAACGCATAGTTTTGCAGAATATCGCGTGCGCCCAGCGCAACGGCTGCACCGTCGCGGATCAGCGCATTGGTGCCCGAGGTGTTTTGGTCGCCCACGTTGCCGGGAACGGCATAAATATCCTTTCCCTGCGAGATCGCCTCTCTGGCGGTGATCAGCGCACCGCTGCCGAGATCGGCTTCCACCACCAGCGTTCCCACGCTAAGGCCGCTGATGATGCGGTTTCGAATGGGGAAATTGTAGCCTCTGGGGGGTGTGGAGGGCGGGTATTCGGTCAGTACCAATCCATGCTCGGCTATGGCGTGCATCAATCGCTCGTGCTGCTTGGGATATGCAATATCAATGCCGCAGCCCAGCACCGCAATCGTGCTGCCCTTTGCCGCAAGTGCACCGACCGCACAAGCCGCATCCACGCCAAGCGCCATACCGCTGACGATCACAGCACCCGTAGCGGCTAACTCGTAGGAGATTCTGTACGCCATCTCCTTGCCGTATTCACTCATGCTGCGCGTGCCCACCGCACTGATCAGCAGGCGCTTTTCAAACTCAGGCAGCTTGCCCTTATAATACAGCACGCAAGGAGGTGCTTTAATCGCACGCAGCGTGCTGGGATATGCAGGATCGGTATAGCTGAGAATGCCCACGCCGTGCTTTTGGCAATACTCCACGATGCCGTACGCCTCGTCCAGCCGCTTATCGCAAAGTCTGTCCTTAAGGCTTTCGCTGACGTCCAGCGCATCGATGTCGCTCTGATTTGCGCAAAACAGTGCGTATGCGGAGCCGAACCTATCAAGCAGCGGCGCAAATTCCGTATTGGCAACGCCCGTACAAAGCGACAGCCAAACGGAGAATAACGTTTCGTTCCCTTTCATGTAAGCCAAGCTCCTTTCATGCATAAAAATCAGCCGAATATCAGTCGTTGCGACACATCTCCCACATCAATACGGCAGCAGCAACCGAGGCGTTGAGCGACTCGGCGTCCCCCGTCATGGGAATAAACACACTTGCATCGCATGCGTCAAGCACGTCCCTTGAAAGCCCGTGCCCCTCATTGCCGATCACGGCACAGTCCGCACGCCCGAATGCAAAGCTGCCCAGCCTTGCCGCGCTTTCATCCAGCGCAGCAGCATATACGCGCCTGCCCGAGGCGCGCATCATCCCAATCGCGGCGGAAAGATCGTCAACGCGCAGAATACGCTGGGAAAACAGCGTCCCCATCGCGCCGCGCAGCACCTTGGGATTATACAGATCGGCACAGTCGCCGCTAAATATCAGCCAGTCAAAGCCAAAGGCAAACGCGGTGCGGATCACCGTCCCCACGTTGCCCGGATCGCGCAGAGATTCGCACAGCAAAGCTCTTCCTCCATCGGGCGAAAGAATGCGTGCCAGCTCCTCGTTGCTACTATCTATTGTAGCGATTTTATGAAATTTGTCAATATATTTTGCCACGCAAATGATCCCCTCGGGCGCATTTTCGTCAGATATTTTGACAAAAAGCTCATGAGAAAGATACAAAATGCGGCAGCCTGCATCGCAAATACCGATGCCGTAAAGCTCCCGCGCCTTGGCGTCCACGCCCGTTGCAAGCGTCTCGTCCACCAAAATAAAGCAAAGCTCCACGCCGCGCTGTACCGCCTCACAGAACAGCTTGACCCCGTCAAAGCGGAACATTTTTTCGCTCTGGCGGTGCTTTTTTTCGCCCAGCTTGCAGGCAAGGCTGACCTGCGCGTTTTGTCTGGACGTAATGATCATGGGGGTATGTTCCATACAAAATGCCTCCATTTCAAGAGTTTTTGCCTATGCCATAAAACGCAACTGGGGATGCCCGCACACGTGTGTAAGCATCCCCAATATTCAATTAAAGAGCAGCCTTAGCCTGCTCGCACAGAGCGGTGAATGCAGCGGGATCGCTGATTGCGATCTCAGACAGCATCTTTCTGTTCAGGGTTACGTTAGCCTTCTTCAGACC
>JAGBXH010000017.1 GCA_017629395.1 Clostridia bacterium
CGCCACCCGATGCTGAATTTCTGCGAAATTCAACATCCAAAAGGCAACCGGCAGCGCCCCGAGTCGCGCCCGCAGGCGCGAAATTCTTCAAATACGCCGTTTTTTTGGTTCTTTTTTTGCGGCTACTTGCTCAAAAAAAGAACGGAGAGAACCATCTCAATCTAAAAGAAAAGGAAGTTACTGACGCAAAGCAACTTCCTTTTTCGTTTACGTGAGCAAACTGTTTCCGTACTTTTCTTTGACACCGCTGGCGCAAAGAAAAGTACCAAAAGAAACGCCGTTTGGAAAATTTCGCCTCTGCGGAGGCGACGAGGGCTTCGCGCCCTCGACCTGCGCCGCCTTTTGAAAAAGGCGGGCGAAAACTTTTATAAGTTGTTATCTGAACAAAATGCCGTAGCCCCAGCCGACTCTGCCGCCTGATTTCAGGCGTTCGACAAACGCGCGGCGCAGGGAGGTATCGGTGGGCAGCCGTGCGGGGTTGCGCTCGTTGGTGTCGAACAAGCACCAAAGGCTCTCACCGTCCGAGTGATCCCAGGAAAGAATCTCAAATTCCTCCATGAATTTGCGCACGTTGGAGTTTTCCGAAACAAATTCGTTCATGCAAGGGTAGAGCAGCCAGGAATGGCACACAAAGGGCACGTTCCCCTCGGGGAATTGGCCTGCAAAGAACGCCTTGGCGCGCGCAAAGGAGTCCTCGTACAATTCCTTGGAAAGCGGCTGACCCGAGCGCGGAATGTGCATGTTCAGCACCTTGCTTTCCTTGGTCAGGGTGATGCCGTCCTTTTGATATTCGCGCCCAAAATCCACAACCTCAAATTGTAAGCGTCCCAACGCAAAACGGGTCATTTTGAACCAACCCGGCATCCAGAACGCCACGAACATACCGCATATACCGCGCACGAGCTTGCATTCCTCCAGCTTGTATTTCAGGTCAAGCATGGAGTCGTGCCAGATGGCGTCGTCAATGCCGCGCTCGGCATACGTTTTGCGCAAATGCTTGGAAAGGCAGATGTAAAACAGCAGGTCTGTGGTGTGATTGTGTACATCTGTCAGCCGCGCTGCCTTTTTGGTGTCTGCATTGAGCGCACCCAAGTCACAGTCGATATTCGCCTCGTAAGTCGCGATCGCACCGTCAAACAACGCTTTTGCCTCAGCGTTGGCGCAGATCTTGTCGTAAGCGTCAAGCAAAAAGGCCGCGTCGTCGGGATTGTAGTCAAAGTCCTTCAAAAAGTCTTGCAAATAGGTTTTCATATCATACCTCAATCAACGGAACAATATGCCATATCCCGAACCTACTCTGCCGCCATTTTTCAGTCGCTCGACGTAGTCACGGCGCAAGCCGCTGTCGGCGGGCAGACGATCGGGATGCTGCTCCATGGTGTCAAACAAACGCCAAAGGTCTTCTCCGTTGCTGTAGCTCCATGCAATGATGTCAAATTCGGATAAGAACTTGCGCACGTTGGATTTTTCGTGCAAGAAGTCTGCCTGCTCGGGGAAAAGCAGCCAGGAGTGGCACACAAAAGGCACTTTCTCGCCGGGGCATTGCTCCCCAAAGAACACCTTGGCGCGTGTAAAAGCGTCCTCGTACAGC
Source organism: Clostridia bacterium (assembly GCA_017629395.1). GTDB lineage: Bacteria > Bacillota > Clostridia > Oscillospirales > CAG-272 > SVQP01. Next base: position 1,592 of record JAGBXH010000017.1, read on the forward strand.
GCAGGAGAGAGCGGCTGACCCGAGCGCGGAATGTGCATGTTGATGGTATTCGTGCCCTTGGCAAGCGAGATCTCGCCCTTTTGGTAGTCGCGGTCAAGAGCCCACAGCTCAAACTGAAGTCTGCCCAAGGCAAAGCGGGTAAGATTGAAAAATCCGGGAAACCAGCCCGCCACAAAAGAGCCGCAAATGCCGTAAACGGCAAGGCACTCGTCGAGTTTATAGCGAAGATCCAGCATGGAGTCGTGCCAGATGGAAAGGTCAATGCCTCTTTCCACGTAACGCTCGCGCAGCTTGCGGGAAAGGCAGATAAAGAGCAAAAGCTCGGAGGTGTAGGAGCGCACGCCTACCGTGCTGCCCGCTTGCCTTGCCATGCCCATGATCTGTCCGTAATCGCAGTTCATGTCTGCGTCATAGGCAGAGAGTGCCTGCTCAAAGTGCGCACGCGCCTCATCGTTTGCATAAATTTTCTGCAAACAAGTGCTCAGATGTGCCGCGTCCTGCTCGCGGTAGTCAAAATCTTTGAAAAATTGATTTACGTATTCAATCATAATTCAAGCCTTACAGCGCAAAGTATTTTTTGATCATATCGGGCACTTGACCCTTCATGTCGGCAAGGATGCGCGCTGCACGCTCGTCGCCTGCGATATATCTGTTCATGTAGTAGCCCTCGGTTGCGCAGAGTTTGTCGTGCAGGGGGTAGTAGTTTTCCATTAAGAAGCAAGCGTACTTCATAAGTCTGAAGTCTCCCACAAGGCGGTATTCCTTGCTGATGGTGTCCACCGCAATGGAATACTTGTCCTTGATCGCACGGACCAGCGCGCGGTCGGTGTTTTCGGGCGCAAAGACGATGGTGGAGCAGATTAAGGAATTGCGGTTGTGCTCGGAAATGGAGTTGTGGCTGTCGGTGCTGCCCACGACGGGGTGATCGATGCCCTTTTGCTTCATTTCATAGTACAACGCTGTCTGGAAGCCGTTGTGGCAGAAGTAATTTTCACCGCCCAGCACCTCAAAGGCGTCAAAGGGGGCTTTTTCGTAAATGTAGTAGGTGTAATCCTCGGGCAGCTGCATCATGTCGGAGAGCCAGTAGGGATGCGGGAAAATGCCCAAGCCGCCATTCTTTTGCATGTGCTCGTAGATCCATTCCAGCACGGCAAAGCTGAGGCGCTCGGATTCCTTTTCGCGGTCCACTTTTTGCGCGCGCTCTTTGATCATGGCGGTAAATTCCTCATGCGTCATGGTGTCGGGCGCATTGCCGTCCAGGGAACGCCAAGCGAGGTCGTCGCCCGCCTTTTCGGTGTTGGGACGGGGAGAAACCAGCGCGTTGATGCTGTAAGAGCCGCCGAAATTGACGTAGTGCACGTCATTGTGGGGCAGGTGTACCTCTTCACCCTGCACAATGTTCAGATCGGTCAGATCCTTCCAGTACGCCTTTGCCTCAAGCGAGGGGTAGTAGCGTTCGTGGTCGGAAATGACGGTGAAGTCATAGCCGTAGGAGCGGTAGTTTGCGCAAACGTTTGCGGGAGTCTGCGCGCCGTCCGAGCGGTTGGTATGCAGATGCAGATCGCCGCGATAGGGGTATCTGCCTGCCATATCCTTTGCAAGAGAGTAGACCGAGAACTGCACGAGGTGGTGACCGTCGGGCTTGTCGCAAATGCGGATATAGTGCTCACCCTCGCCGGGGAAGAATGCGGTCAAGCGCAGGCAGTAGTCTTCGTCAGCCACAACGGTGTAGGTGTTGCGGCCGGTGTATTCGGGATAGAGATAGGGGGCAGCCTCGTTGACCTTGCACACGTGGATGGTGTAGGTGTGTCCGGGGATCAGGCTGGAGCCTGCGTCAAGCGGCTGAATGGTAACGGTGGTTTCGCGGTCGCCAAGGAACACCTTGGGGAAAATATCAAATCTGTAGAGTGTATAGTTCATACATACCTCTCCGCAGACGCGTCAGATAAACTTGACAGCCGTACCGTATGCCATGATCTCGGCAGCGCCGTCCATGACTGCGGAGGAGGAATAACGCACCTCGATGACAGCGTCTGCGCCCATTGCCTCAGCCTGCTCGATCATGCGCGCTGTGGCTACCTTGCGTGCCTCGTTCATCATCTCGGTATAGCCCTTGAGCTCACCGCCCACAATGGTCTTGAAGCTTGCGGCAAGGTCGCGTCCGATGTGCTTGCTTTGCACCGTGCTGCCCTCGACCAAGCCAAGGGTTTCAAGGTTTTTGCCCGTGATGTAATTGGTTGTGTAGATCTTCATGTTTTTACCCTCCAATGCGGATTTTTTGTTACTTTGATTGTAGCATAAAACGGGGAGATTGTCAAGGAAAAACGTTCGTTTAAGGTTCAAAAGCCCTCGCATTGCGAGGGCATGATGGAGGTATTCGGTTTACTTTGCTTCCTTTTTCTTCCCGCACACCAAGCGGCGGCACAGACGGAAGAAGTGGTATGCGCCGAGTGTAAACGCCATGTCAAGGCAGGTCACGACAATGACGTAAACGACCTGCGTGGGCGCGTAACCGATCATGCCGTGCATGGCAAGGCGTACGGTTTCAAGGGGCGGGATGTTGCATTGATACAGGTTGTTGAAGTTGGTCTTGAGCAGGTGGGATACAATGGCTGCAATGATGCAATAGATGCCGATAAAGACCACGGGAGATTTCCAATCGCCTTTCTCCGGCGTATAGACGTCCAGCGCAACGATCAGCATAAAGGCGAACATGACGAGGTTATGGAAGGTGACGGTGTGGAAATCCATGTAATCGCTAAAATACCCCGTAATATTCCACGAGCCGTAGATCAG
>JAGBXH010000123.1 GCA_017629395.1 Clostridia bacterium
CGCCACGCATGAAAAGCTTTACCGTGCCATTCGCAAGGCGCATCCGCACGTTCCCTACGTCATGCTCTCCAAGCCCGACTACCATGACACCCCCGATGAACGCGCGCGCCGCTCCATCGTCATGCAGACCTATCAAAAGGCTGTTGCCGAGGGCGACCCGAACGTATACTTCGTGGACGGTGCTTCGATCTTCGCAGGCGACGAGAGCGATGGCTGCACCGTGGACGGATGCCACCCCAACGACCTTGGCTTTTACCGCTTTTCTCGCGCACTTCTTCCGATTTTTGAGCGCATATTGACTTGATACAAAAAAGGACTCCTGCACGGCAGGAGTCCTTGATTTTTGCTGTATAGATTACTTTCTGGTGCCGCTCTTGAACATCTTGAGCATATCGTCAAGATCATCGTCAGCTGCGGTTGCCTTTTCCTGAACGGGAGCTGCCTTTACAGCGGGCTCGCTCTTGGGTGCCAAAGCAACCTTACCGGGGTTCTGGTTGTCGTCCTTCTTATCAAAGCCGGTAGCGATGATGGTAATTCTCATCTCGTCCTCCAGCTCAGGGTCGAAGCCTACGCCCCAAATAACGCTTGCATCGGGATGAGCCTCGTTCGCGATCATGGTGGAAGCCAGATCCACGTCCTCCAGACCTACGTCGGGAGATACCATAATGCTGATCAGAACGCCGCGTGCGCCCTTGATGGAGGACTCGAGCAGCGGGCTGGAGATAGCAGCGCGAGCTGCCTGCTCAGCCTTATCCTTACCGGTTGCAGAGCCGATACCCATGTGTGCATAGCCTGCGTCCTTCATAACGGAGGTAACGTCAGCAAAGTCGAGGTTGATGAACAGGGATTCGTTTACCAGGTCGGAAACGCTCTTAACGCCGCGGTGCAACACGTTGTCTGCAATCTCAAATGCGTTAGCCAGCGTGATTCTGGTGTCGGTTACCTGCTTGAGCTTTTCGTTGGGGATAACGATCAGAGAGTCTACGTACTGGCTCAGCTCGGCAATACCTGCCTCTGCCTGTGCCGCTCTGCGAGCACCCTCAAATGCGAAGGGCTTGGTTACGATACCGATGGTGAGAATATCCATCTCGCGTGCAACGCGTGCTACAACGGGAGCTGCGCCCGTACCGGTGCCACCGCCCATACCAGCGGTCACGAACACCATATCGGTACCCTGCAGGAACTTCTTGATATCATCCAAGGATTCTTCAGCTGCGCGCGCACCGATCGAAGGATTGGAGCCTGCGCCAAAGCCCTTGGTCAGCTTTTCGCCGATTACCAGCTGGGTTGCAGCCTCGGATCTGCGAAGTGCCTGTCTGTCAGTGTTAATAGACACGAATTCCACACCAAGGATGTGGCTGCTGATCATTCTGTTAACAGCGTTGTTTCCGCCGCCGCCTACACCGATCACCTTAATGTTTACGCCACAATCATAGGTATCATCATGTTCAAAAGTCATTTTATTGCCCTCCCGAAATTTATATCAGAATTTTTATTTTCATACGATAAAGCACAAGACCTTGTGTCACGCGGGCAAAATCAGCCCAACATATGCTTTATATATATAATATAACAAACTCAAAAATATTTCAAGAGGTTTCGCGAAAATAATTTCAAAAATTTATTAAAAATTCACAATTTCCGACGCAAAATGTCATGCGACATATGCGCCGCTTCACTTTTGGCCAGAGTCAAGATCCATCTCGCCCGCAGGACGCAGAAAAGGCTGCTCGCTACCCACGGAAACGATATACCTTGCATCGGGATCAATTCCGCCCTCGGCAAGGATCTGCTCGGCAAGTGCAAGCTTTTGCGCAAAATCCCGCGCATCGCGCACACGCCCGAATTCGATCAGATATTTGCTTTCCAGCGTTACGCTGATATCAAACTTTTCTCGCAGATCCACGCTCGTCAGCCGATCCGATACGCCCGCGCTCTGCAAATAGCCAAGGAACTCTGCAACGTATGCGAAATCCTGCTCGGTCTTGGCATTTTCCCCCGTCTCATCCTCACGCGTAAAGCACAGTCTGCTTGCTCTGCCCGGCTTGGTCTGATCCAACACGGGCGCCGGGAGAAATATACGGGTCAAGCCTCGGCTTGCAAAGTCCTCTTGGCTTCTTGCAGCGTCCACCACCCGCAGATCATGGCTTACCGCCAGCCAGCCCGTATGCGTTTTGCCGCTGATCAGCGTTTCATAATAAAAATAATACAAAGGCTTTTGCTCCTTGACCGAAACCCGCAGTGTGCCCGGGAAGGCATAGGACACCTCTGCGCTTTCCAGGTACAAAAGCTCGTCCAGCAGCCTCTGCTCGGCACGTCCGGGCAGCAAGCTCAGCACGGGTGTCCATGCTTGTGTGCCCAGAGCATTCTGCAGCTCTTGTTCGGTATAGTGCGATTGATTGGACTCGATCTCCACGTTCAGAACAGGAAACAGCGCCACGACCAGCACAAGCACCAATAAAGCGCACAACATACCGCCAAGCATAGCGGCGCGTTTGGTTCTTGCCGCTTTTTCGGCAGGCGAATAATTCTTGCGCGGCACTTTTTCAAGCAGCGCATCACGCCACGCGATCAACCTTTCCTTCATGCCCTGCCCCCTTTGGCAGAAAGCAGCTGCTCGATCTCCGCAAGCACCAGCTCGTTTGCGTCAGCATGGGCAAAGTCCGCGATCCGCTTGCGCATTTCCGCTCTCTTTTGCGCATCGCACAAAAGCATTTCCACGCGCATCTGCAAGCCGCCGCCCGCAAATTCGCTCTCACGCGCATATACGGCAGCACCCGCATCGCCAAGTGCCTTGGCATTTTTGTATTGGTGATCGTTTGCCACGTTGGGCGACGGGATCAGAATAGCCGCCTTGCGCATCAGCGCAAGCTCGGAGAGCGTCATTGCTCCGGCACGAGCGATCACAATATCTGCCGCCGCCATTTGCACGGGCATATCGTAAATATACTCGGAAACGCGCACGTTAGGCAAGCTGTCCAAGCCCGCTGCGCGGTATTTTTCGCTGTATTCTGCAAAGTAATCCTTGCCCGTGGCGCTCACGAACAATACCTCAGGGTGATTTTTCGCCATACTTTCTATCATGTCAAACACGTATTTGTTGACCATCATCGCACCGCGGCTGCCGCCCACGGCAAGCACCACGTGCTGAAAGTTCCCCTCTGCTCCGATGGCTTGCTTTGCCTTGCGTGCATCACACGCACCAAAGCCGTGCAAAAGCGGATTTCCCACCACGCGCGTTTTTTCGGGGCATCCGAACCGCTCAGCCGCTTCGGAAAAATTGACCAATATGCGATCGACCTTGCCTCGCACCTGCATCAACGCCTTTCCGGGAAGCGCATTGGATTCATGCACCAGCGTGGGAATTCCCATACGTGCGCCTGCAGAGAGCAGCGGCCAGCTGGCATATCCACCCGTGCCGATGATGATATCGGGCGCAAACTCGTGGATCAGCTTTTTCGCCTGCCCCTGCGATTTCGCCATTAAGTACGCCGTGCGCACATTTCCCGGGTGAAAGATGGGCGAGCGCATACCGCAGATGTCAATGCTGTAAAGCTCTTTATAATCGGTGCGCGCCAAAAGCTCCTTTGCCTTGTCCGATCTCTCGGTCGAAGCGGCAAAAGCAACGTGTGCATCCGGATATTTTGCTTTGATCGTGTCGGCAATGGCAATGGCAGGGTTTACGTGCCCTGCCGTGCCTCCGCCTGTCATCAGAATTCTCATAAGTATCCCCTTATTTTTTTTGATAGGAGTAACGTGAAATTGACAGTATGATACCCATTTCAAAGATCTGCAGGGCAAGCGCAGTACCGCCCGACGAGAAAAAGGGCAGCGAAATGCCCGTATTGGGCATGGAATTTGTCACGACCGCGATATTGAGAATGGTCTGCAGCGCGACCTTGGTGGTAAGTCCATATACGGTCAGCGCACAGAATTTATCGGGAGCGTTGGCAGCGATCTTATATCCGCGCCATACCAAAAGCACCACAAGCCCCATCAGAATGATGACGCCCAGCATGCCAAGCTCCTCGCAGACGATGGTAAAGATGAAGTCGTTCTGCGGCTGAGATACGTAGCCGTACTTCTGCTGGCTGTTGCCAAGTCCTCTGCCGAAAAATCCGCCCGAGCCGATCGCGTAAAGTCCCTGCAGGGTCTGCCATGCTTCGCCCAACGGGTCAACCTTGTCAATATTGATCCACGTATCGATTCGCTTTCTTGCGTAATCCGAGAACAAAAGCACACCGCTGACCACGCTCACACCGCCTACACCGATAAAGGCAAACCACTTGAGCTTTGTGCCGCCCAAAAACATGACCACGATACCCAGCATGCCGAGAATGATCAAGCCGGACAAGTGCTTTTCCAGCATGACCAAGCCACAGATGATGCCGATGATCACAACGGGGCCTATGACACCGTAGGTAAAGTGACCACCGAATTTTTGTACGGTATTGATCTGTTTTTGATACTTGGACATAAACAACGCCAAAAACATGATCAATGCCATTTTGGCGATCTCGGAGGACTGAATGGTAATGGGGCCGAGTGCGATCCAGCGGTTTGCACCGCCAAATACCGTACCCATGACCAGCACGGCAAGCAGCAGCACAACAGAGCCGCCGTAAGCGCCAATGGCAAAGAGCTTCCAGAACCAGAGTCGCGCCATGAAAACGAAGGGCACCGTGCCGATCACGGCAATTGCCAGATACATGACGTGCTTTTTTATAAAATAAGTTGAGTCATCGTGATATTGCGCAGCATAGATCGAGCTTGCGCTGTACGCCATGATCACGCCGTAAAGGATCAATCCCAGCACGATCAGGAAAAACCACACGTCAATGCCGCCGCGTGTCAGCACGCCCTTGTCCGGCTCGGGATCCGGGTGTATTTTTTTATGATAGATGGGATCGTCCGGCTCAAGGATCGCATCCTGCTTTTGCCCTACAAGATCCGTCACTTCCCCGCCCTTGACGCGCAAAGCGCGCTTGAAGCGTTCCCAGTATACCTTGTGCTTTTTCACGATCTCACCTCCTTAAAATTCAAAAGCTATTTATTTTGTTGCAAAATATGCAAGCACGCAAAGCAGTGCGCTGACTGCGCTGAACACGATCACAATGGTGACCTCGTTCCATCCGCACTTTTCAAAATGATGGTGAAGGGGTGCCATTTTGAACAGTCTTTTGCCGTGCGTGAGCTTGAAATACACGATCTGCAAAAGGCTTGACAGCATTTCCGCCACGTACACAAAGCCCGCAATCAGCACAAGCACCTCCATGTGTGCCATAAAGGCACAGCCCATCAGCACACCGCCGATAAACAGCGAGCCCGTATCCCCCATAAACACGCGTGCAGGATGATGGTTAAAGAGCAGGAACGCGCAAACCGCGCCAAACAATGCAGCGGAGATCGCGCCCATGCTGCCCTGTGCGGTCATGACAGCCATGACGACTAAAAACAGCGAAACGACTGCCGTTATTCCCGAGGCAAGACCGTCTATGCCGTCGGTCAGGTTGGTGGCGTTGACAAAGCCTGCGATCACAATGATATATGCGGGATATGCCAGCCAGCCAAGCTGAATGGTAAGCTGTGAGAAGGGTATGGTAATATCGGTATGCAGATTCCCCGTGATTGCCATCATGGCAACGTATGCTGCCGCAAACACCAGCTGCAAAAGCAGCTTTTGCCATGCGGTCAAGCCCTGGTTCTGCTTTTTGAGCAGCTTGCAGTAGTCGTCAATAAAGCCGATCGCCGCATTGGCAACTGCCAAAAGCAGCGTCAGTGCCAGCGGGATCAGCAAGGAGGCGGACTGTGCGCCTGCCTTGATCAGATAAAGCACGGAGAATACCGCCATCACAAACAGGAAGGGCGGAATAAATCCAATGCCGCCCATAGTAGGCGTTCCTTGCTTGTTTCCGTGCCAAGCAGGTCCGAGCTCATAAATGGTCTGCCCTATCTTTTTGGCGCGAAGCACGGGAATCAGAAAATACAGCGTCAGCGTTGCAAGGCAAAATACCGCAAAAGCGATCAATAGTGCCTCGGTGGCAATGGCTTCCTTCGTATCCACGTGTAATCCAAAATATTGTAAAAGCATTTCTCGTATCCTCTTTATTCACTCAAACGTTGTTTTAGGGTATTGTAGACCTCTTCAAGCCTTACTCCTCTGCTTGCCTTGAGCAGCAGCGCATCACCCGCCATAAGCAGCGAGCCAAGCTTCTCTGCAGCCTGCGTTTTGGCATCGTCACCCGTAAAAGCATAGACCGTGCAGCCATGCTCCGACGCGCCCTTTGCCACGTGTGCGCCAAGCTCGCCCACCGTGACCAAAATATCCAGCACACTCGCTGCGTGCGCACCAACCTCACGGTGCAGCTGCACGGTCTGTGTGCCAAGCTCCAGCATATCGCCAAGCACGGCGATCCTGCGTCCCTGAACCGGCATCTGTGACAGCGCGTGCAGCGCGGCACGCACCGATTCGGGGCTTGCATTATAGCAATCGCAAAGCAGCGTCACGCCGCCTACCTGCTCGATCTGCTGGCGCATGGGTGCGGTCTTATACGCCGCTATGCCTTCCCTGATGCACTTTTCCGAAAGACCGAAGATCTTACCCGTTACAGCCGCATACATGGCAGCCATGACCATGTGCTTGCCCAGTGCGGGCACGAGGATATCGGTCCATACGTGCTCACCGTAGCGAATATCGAACAGCGTGCAGCCATGCTCTGTATAGCGGATATGCTCTGCGCGGCAATCTGCCAAAGGGTTGTCAATGCCTATATAGACCGTATGTCTGCCAGGTGCCTTCTGCCCTGCAAGCAGCGGCTCGTCGGCATTGAGCAGTAAATATCCGCCCGTGCGTAAGCCGTCCGCCACCTCCAGCTTGGCTGCCGCGATATTTTCACGCGTGCCCAGGTATTCTAAATGTGAGCTGCCCACGTTGGTGATCATTGCCACTGTGGGGCGTGCAGTATGGCTCATGCGCGAGATCTCTCCGCGCGCACTCATGCCCATTTCCAGCACGGCTGCGCGATGGTGCGCCCCTGCCGACATCAGCGACATGGGCATGCCGATCTCGCTGTTAAAATTGCCCGCTGCTGCAAACAAATTCAGCTCCCGGCGCAGCACCGATGCCACCATTTCCTTGGTAGTGGTCTTGCCTACGCTGCCTGTCACGGCGATGGTTCTCATAGGATCTCTGTCCGCAAACTTTTCAATTCTGTAGCTTTGAGCAAGCTGGCAAAACGCAGCAACGCTGTGCTCCACCACGACGGCTCCGACGTGCTTGGCGCAAATGTCCTGCGGCACGTATTCGCACAAAAAGCATCGGCATCCCGCCTCGATCGCCTGCCCTATATAGTCGTGTCCGTCCACGCGCTCTCCGCGAATGGCAACGAACAAGGTGTTTTTATCCGCTTCTCTGGAGTCGGTGCAGATATATGAAAATTCAACGCCCGCGCAGCCCGTAAAATCATAAAGCTCTCCCCCGCAATACGCAGCAGCCTGCGCCATGGTCATCGGGTGCATACCAAGCTTGATTTTCATAGTCCGTCACTCTCCTTGCTCTTGTTGTTTTGCGTGCCAATACTCGCGTACAGCCTCCTGCACGATGGCGCGCTCGTCAAAGGGATGCTTGCCCTTTGCATCTATCTCGTATTTTTCATGCCCCTTGCCCGCAAGCAGGATCACGTCTCCCGCTCTTGCGTGCTCGACAGCGTGTCTGATCGCGCTGCGTCTGTCACGCAATACGCGATAATGTGCCCGTCTGTCCACGCCGCGCAGGATATCCGCGATAATGGCGTCTGTTGGCTCGGTTCTGCTGTTATCGGCAGTGATCACAAAGTAATCCGCCATGCGTGAAGCGATCTGCCCCATTTGGGCGCGCTTTCCCTTATCCCGATCTCCGCCGCAGCCGAATATCAGCACCACGCGCTGTGCGCGTGTTTTGATACGGCGCACCGAAGCAAGCAAGCTTTCCAAGGCATCCGGCGTGTGTGCGTAATCAATGATCACGGAAAACGGCACACCGCCGCCAAGCGGCACGCGCTCCATTCTCCCGGGAACGGGGGCAAGCAGCGGCATCCCATCCCGGATGCTCTGCACGCGCACGCCAAGCAAAAGTGCGGCGGCACAAGCCTGCACCGCATTGATGACTGCAAATTGCCCGCCCATCGGGCAAGCCACGCGCAGCCGTGCGTTCGCACTCACCAGCTTGAATTTGACCGAATCGGCACGCACCTCTGCCTCTTCGGCATAAAAATCCGCCCGCTTATCTCTTATCGAGCAGGTCATAGCCGCGCAGGAGCTTTGTGCCCGCAAGCCCGCCACACGTTCGTCATCAAGATTCAGTAACACGCGCTCACATTGCAGCAGCAGCTGTTTTTTTGCGGCAAAATAGTCGTCCATGCTGCCGTGATAGTCCAGATGGTCCTGCGTTACGTTGGTGTAAATTCCCAAGGCAAAGCGCAAGGGAGCACAGCGCCTTTGCGCCAGAGCGTGGGAGGTGACCTCCATGACCACAATTTTTGCTCCCTGCTCGGCAAACGCTGCCAGCATGGGATACAGCTGCTCGGGCGCGGGCGTGGTCATATTGGCGCAGCTTCCGGCATCCGCGGGCATCTCGCCCAAGGGTCCCTCACACCGCACGGTTCCGATCAGTGCGCAAGGAATTTGCGCGTGCTTGAGCAAGCCATACAGCAGCCAGGCAACCGAGGTTTTACCGTTTGTTCCCGTTACTCCGACAAATTGCAGCTTTTGGGAGGGCTTACCGTACCATGCATCCAGCAGATACGCCACCGCTGTGCGCGTATCATCCGCGCAAATCGTCAAAAGCCCTTCGGGGACCTCCCCCGCATACGCCCGATCGATAAGCGCGGCACAAGCACCGCGTTCCATTGCCCGTGGCAGGTGATCGTGCCCATCCCCGCGCGTGCCGCGCAGGCAAACGAACAGCTCTCCCTTAGCCAGCCTTCCCGCATCGGTACAAATACCGCTCACGGGAACGTTTGCAGCACCGGGCGGATACGAAAGTCCCGCCGCGCTGCACAAATCAGAAAGAATCATGAAAGCCTCCGAAAATTAGTTTGCTTTGGCTCTCCGTTCTTTTTTCAATCCGTTATTTTCAAGCTCGTTTCAGTTTCCCGCTCCGGGAAGCTCAGAATTTTCCACGTCGTCCGCTACGTTCTCGTCGCGGAAGTATACCGTAACGGTCGTACCAATCTCAACAAGCGTGCCGGGCTCTATCGATTGCGCGTACGCAGTTGCAGCCGTGCCGCTGGTATAGTTATACGTGCCCGAGATCTTGATATTCAGCTTGCTGCTTGCCAGTAAGCCGCTGGCAGCAACAGCCGTTTTGCCTGTCAGATCGGGCACCTTGACCATTTGCTTTTGTGCAGAGCGGTCGGTATAAACGATCAGCTTTGCGCCCTGCTCTTCCATTCTGACGCCTGCGGCGGGAGATTGTGCAAAGATCAGATCTCCGTCACCAATGACCACCAGCTCAATACCCATATCGTCGGTGATCCTGCGAGCAGCCTCAACCGTCCACCACTCCAGTGCAGGAGTCTTGACAGCCATTTTTTCCAGCTCGGCATCGGTATATACTGCCTCAACGCCAAGGTAAGGCAGAATCGTTTCCATCACGTTCCCCACGTAAGGTGCTGCCACGACAGAGCCGTACAGCGTGCCCTTGGTGGGCTGGTCCACCATGATCAGCGTGATGTACTGCGGATCGTCCGCAGGTGCATACGCCACGGTAGAGCAGATATATTTGCCGTCGATGAGATTACCGTTCTCATCCTTTAAGTCCTTTTTCTCGGAGGTACCCGTCTTGGCTGCAATGCGATAGCCCGCCACGTATGCGTTCTTTGCACCGCCGTTGCCCGAAACGCCTTCCTCCAAGATCTGCGAAATAGTCTTGCAGGTCTGCTGACTGATGACCTGACGTTTGATCTCGGGTGCAAAGCTTTGGATGACGTTGCCGTTCTGGTCCACGATGCTCTTGACCAGTCTGGGCGTGACCAGATCACCACCGTTTGCAACCGCTGCGATAGCAGTCACGTGACCAAGCACAGAGATCTTGAAGTTCTGTCCGAACGATGCGGTAGCTAAATAAATGTCCGCGCTCTCAAACAGACCCTTATTCCAGAAGGTCACTCCCTCCACCGTGCTTCCCTCGCCCGGCAGATCAATGCCCGTCTTTTCAAAATAACCGAATGCCTTGAAGTAGTTGTAGAAGTTGGAAGCACCGATGTCAGCGCCGATGCGCATCAGCCAGGGGTTGCAGGATTGCTGAATACCCTGGGCGAAGGTCAGCGAGCCGTGTCCCTGCACCTTATGGCACTTGATCTTGTGTCCATTGACAATGTGATAACCGGGACAGAACTGCGTGGTCTTGAGAATGCTCAGATTTTCCTCGCACGCCATGGCTGCCGTGATGATCTTGAAGGTCGAGCCGGGCATATATACCTCGGTGACCGCTTTGTTGTTCCAGGTGGTCAGTAAAAGCTCTTGCGAAAGCTTGCCGTATTCCTCGCTATCCTTGGAAAGTCCGCTTTGCTCCAGCACCGCCAGGCTCTCCTCGTTGAGATCCCAGGGAGAATTGAGGTCAAAGGTCGGATAGACCGAAATGGCAAGGATATCACCCGTTTTGACGTCCATGACCACACCGCAGGCGCGGTTTTCACCGCCCGATTCGATATATGCAGCCTTGACCTGCTCGTCAAGCGCATTCTGCACGAACACGTCAATAGTGGTGTTCAGCGAATAGCCGGGCACGGCGGGCACCATGCTCTCATAATCATAAGGCATCTCGTTACCGTCCGCATCGCGTGCGGTCACGTATTTGCCATCCATACCCTTGAGATATTGCTCGTAGGCGTACTCCAAGCCGTAAATACCAACGCCATCGCTGTTGGTAAAGCCTATGGTGTGTGCCCCCAGCGTTTCATAAGGATAATAGCGTGTTGCGGTCGCTTCCAGATAGATCATATCCTCCAGCCCGTTTTCGGCAATAAAGGTGCGGATCTGCTTGGCAATATCCGAGGTGACCTTGCGCGCGATCGTTCTGTCAAGATAATGCGTTTTAAGGGTCTGCAGATGCACGTCCTCATAGCTGACGTCCTCAAGTCGCTCGGAAAGTCCGTGAGAAACGATATCCGCATAATCCACACCGCTCTCATCGCTCGCCTTTTTGATCGATCGGGGAGAAATGAAGACGCGATAGGTGGTCACGTTGCCCGCCAGCAGAATGCCGTTTGCATCGTAGATCGCACCGCGATCCGCTTCGATGGTGGTCTGCGTGGTGATCTGGCTGATGACCTTTGCCTGATATTTTTCATATTCAACCGTTTGCAGGATCAGAATGCGCAGCATCAACAACGCAAAAGCCAGCGATACCGCTATGCCCAGTACCGCTGCTCTTTTCAATGTTTTGGTATCCGTTGTGTGCAGACTCAATTCAGTATCCTCCATGTGATTTGCTCGCGTTTTAATAAAACAGCGGCGTGCGCCTGTGTCCGTCTCCTGCTCGGGCAAGAGTCGAAGCACTCCCCTTTTGCATTGCCGAAATCCGGCCCTGCATTGGGTGCGCCCGCCGCCTTTTTGACCCGATCATATCTATTATATCGGATCCTTCTTGTCCTTCAATGTCAATTTATGAACCGTGCGCTGCTTTTATGCAGTTAATCCCGTAAAATTCCGATCGCGCTGAGCAAATTCGACAGCCCTTGCCCGAATTCGCTTTTTTGTTCATAAACCTCCACCGAATTTTGGCTCTCGGTGGTGAGCACCTGCGTGTCAACGAAATCGGAGCGCACCATGTTGTATTCCTCCACGGCGATCCGTTCTATCTCCAGCATATCGTTTTTGAGCGAAAGCTCGGTGTTTAGCATGGTATATTGCTTATCAAGCGCATCCAGCTTGTTTTGCAAAATGCTCGCCTCTCTGACTGACAGGCTTACCATAACCGAGCTGCCTACGATCATAAAGCAGCAAAGCGTGACCGTCAGCATCGCGCCAAGCACGCCTGCGGGCATCTTCTTTACTTCACTTTTATCGCATTTTACTTCCTTTTCAATCGGGAGCCAATCTCGAGATACCTCAACCAACCTTGCGGTCGCGGGGCTTTCCAGATACTTGCGCACCGATTCGGGCACTTGCTCGGTCAGAGTAAGCCACAGGGCTTTTTTTGGCGACTGCCCTCCCGTAAGCTCTGCTTCCTTTTGATCGTTGGCTGCGACTCTTACGCTGTAGTTGGGCATCTTGTAGCTGCGCTGATCGTGATAATAGCGCACGAAGTCGTCCGCTGTCATGTGACGCTCTCCCTTGTAAAGACCCGTGCGGTATTTATCCGCCTTGCCGTCAGAGACGCGCTCTGCCATAATGTACGCACCGGGTGCCATAGCGTGCGAGAGTGCCTCCTCGCGCTCTTGTCGCTTTGCATCGCTGCGCACGTGTGCGGCAATGCCTCTGTCCTTGTACCTTTTGCACAAGGCTTCCACGTACTCCGCACAAGCGGTATAGTGGGGCTTTTTTGCTTGCATTGTGTGCTCCATCGGGTCCTCCTTTATAATTTCTCGGCTATACGCAGCTTTGCACTGCGTGACCTGGGGTTAATCGAAAGCTCTTGCTCCGAGGGCAAGACGGGCTTGCGGCTGATCACCTCGATCAGCGGCTTTTTACCGCACACGCACACGGGAAAATCGCGCGGGCAGGTGCAGCCTGACGCCAAGGATGCAAAGGTCTGCTTGACCAATCTGTCCTCAAGCGAATGGAAGGTAATGATGGCAATTCTGCCACCGGGCTTGAGCAGATTTACGGCATCGCGAATCGTGGGCTCAATGACAGAAAGCTCACCGTTGACCTCAATACGAATTGCCTGGAAGGTGCGCTTAGCAGGATGGTGCCCGCCCTCCTTGGCTGCTGCGGGCATTGCGGACTTGATAATGTCCACCAGCTCACCGGTCGTACGGATAGGAGCCGACTCTCTTGCCTTGACAATGCGAGAAGCAATGCGAGGTGCAAATCTCTCCTCACCGTAATCGTATATAATGCGCTTGAGCTCCTGCTCCGTGTAGGTGTTTACAACGGTGTATGCGTCCAGCTTATCCTCGCGGTTCATGCGCATATCCAAGGGAGCGTCCGCCATGTAGGAAAATCCGCGATCCGCCGTATCCAGCTGATAGGAGGAAACGCCAAGGTCAAGCAGCACGCCGTCCACGCCGTCAATGCCCAGCTCGCGGCACACCTGCGCCATCTCGGAAAAGTTACTGTGCACCACCTGCGCGTGCTCGCCAAAGCGAGAAAGGCGTTCGCTTGCCACGGCAACCGCAGTCAGATCGCGATCCAACGCGATCAGCTTCCCGCTGCCCAGACGAGAGGCGATCTCCTGCGAGTGCCCCGCACCGCCTGCCGTTCCATCAATATATATACCGTCCTGCTTGATGCAAAGCGCGTCCATGCACTCCTGCAGCAGTACCGAAACGTGAGAAAATACCTGCTCTGCCATCTCTTACAACCCCAAAAGCTCCAGCTTTGCGCGCAGCTCGTCTCTGTCCTCGTTTTCAATCTCGGCTTCATACAACGCCTCCGCCCAGATCTCCACGCAATCGCAATTGCCTACCACGACCGCGTTCTTTTCTATTCCTGCAAAGTCCAAAAGAGCTTGCGGCAAGAGGATGCGTCCCTGTGAATCGGGAGTCACCTTAGCGGCATTTCTGTGCAAATAACGCAGCGCGGGCTCTGCTACCCTGCGCTCCTGCTGCTTGATGGGGGCAATATAATCGTTCCACCCCTCCAAGGAAAAGACCTTGAGCACCTGCGCACGGATATCACGGGCAACGATCAGCTCCTCGCCAAGCTCTTCACGGTGCTTAGCGGGAATAAACAGCCTGTTTTTGGCATCCACGCTATGACGAAATTCACCTGTCAACACGGTATTCGATCCTCCTTTTCACGGTTTTCCACGATCGCATTGTACGACAAGCTCAACACTTTGCCCCACAATGCCCCACATCGGTATAATTATTATAAACTTATTAGCATAAAAACGCAAGAGGTCGCGCACGTTTTTTTGAAAAACCGTTCTGTTTTTTTGTATCTTTTGCGAAAAATTACGGGTACAATCCTAAAGTTGCACCCGTAATTTTAATAATTCTTGTCATTACTTACATTTATTCCCAATTATTTATTTTTACGCCATTTCCCGCAAAAGGAAATGACAAACCGTCGCGGGAAATGGCGCAGTATGACATTCACCTTTGCCCGTTTGCGTGAATATTGCTCTGCTTTTTGCGCCGTATCAGCAGCGTCAGAAGTGCCCTGCCGTCAAACGGGATGAGCGGATAGAGATACCGCCTGCCACCGTTTACTGTCTTGTTGGTCGCCAGCAGCACGACGATCAAAAGCGTTCCCGCAGCGTATCCCCACACACCGCCAAGTGCCGTCAGGATCAAAAGCCCAATGCGCAAAAACTTGAATGCGTAGCCCAACTCATAGGAGCGTTGCGTAAAGGTGGCAATGGCAACGAACGCCATATACAGTATGACCTCGGGGATCAGCCAACCAATACCGACCGCAAAATCGCCAAGTATCAAGCCGCCCACGACCGAGAGCGAGTTGGACAGCATACTGGGCGTATTGAGCGATGCCATACGCAAGCCATCAATGATAAATTCTGTCAACAGCAGCTGCGCGATGATGGGAATTCGCCCCATCTCCTGCGGAATGATAAAGGACAACCAATCGGGCACGGCAGACGCATGCTGCAAAAGCAAATACCACGTCGGCACAAGAAAAAGCGAGAGCGCGAACACGATATAGCGAATGACGCGGATATAGCTGCCGGTCAGTGGGGTAAAATAATAGTCGTTGGTCTCCTGCATGAAGTCAAAAATGCTGACGGGCAGGATCATGACCTGCGGAGAGTTGTCGCAGAAGATCAGCACGCTGCCCTCGAGCACCTGCGCTGCAGCGGTGTCGGGTCGCTCGGTGTAGCGGATCTTGGGAAAAGGATTATACCAGCGCGCCTTGATCAAGCATTCGGCAAGAGATTGGTGTCCCAAGGGCAGCGCGTCGGTATCAATGGAGGCAAGACGCTTTTCAAGGCGGCTGACGTAATCGGGATTGGCGCGGCTTGCAAGATAGCACATGACCACGTCGGTCTTGGAATGCCTGCCCACCGCAAAATAGCGCATGGTCAGCTGCGGGTCGCGCACGCGACGGCGCAAAAGCGCGGTATTGAAGATCAGCGTTTCCACAAAGCCGTCGCGCGAGCCGATCATCACGCGGTCACCCTCGGGCTCCTCGGTCGAGCGCGCGGGATAAGTCCGCGAATCGACGATGAGCGCAAGAGGACCGAAGGTAGAGGCAAGGATCAGCGTTGCGCCCGACAGCACCATTTGCACCATGAGGTCAACGTCACCCGTCACGTCACATTCCACGTGCGGCACGTTATATTCCGCAAACCGCTCGGCAGCGGATTTGACACCGTCCGACGGCGTTTGCAAGGAATCTAATGACAGAAAGTGCATCATCAGCTTTTGCATGGGCGTGCCGTTTACAAAGCCATCTATATAATACAGCGTCATTTCATCTTGTCCTACGCGCAAGACCTTGCGAATGACGTCAAAATTCTCATCGGGATGCAAAAGGCTATCCAGCGTTGCCACGTTGACCCGATAATTTTCACCCAGTTTACCCATAATCACGTTCCTTTTTGTGTATTCAAAGGTTAGTTTGGGAGAGTTTTGAGAGATTATGAGAAACAAAATTTGGGCAACCGCCACCATACGGACGCCCCACGATGAAAGTTTTTGCGTTGCTTTTTTCAAAAAGCGACCGCCCATCCAAGGGCGCGTAGCCCTTGGTCGCGCCCGCAGGCGCGAAACACCTAAAACGGCGTTTTTGGTTCTTTTTGCGCCAACGGTGTCAAAAAGAACGGAGAGAATCACCTCAATGTAAAAAGAAAAAGGAAGCTACTTTGCGTAAGTAGCTTCCTTTACTGTTTATGTGAGAAAACCGATTCCGTTCTTTCTTTGAGCAAGTAGGCACAAAGAAAGAACCAAAGAAATGCCGTAAGGAAAGTTTCGCCTCTGCGGAGGCGACGAGGGCTGCGCGCCCTCGACCTGCGCAAACTTTTGAAAAAGTTTGATCAAAACTTTCATGAACTAGGCTAGATCGAAACTTTCATGAGTTTGGCTTGTCCAAACTTAC
>JAGBXH010000018.1 GCA_017629395.1 Clostridia bacterium
AGGTGATCACCCGTCCCGAGAGCCGCGACTTGCATATTTTCTATCGCGTCAAGGCTGATGTGGCGATCAAGCGCGTAACGCTGGTGAAGAATTGCCGCAATTACGTTGCGCTGACGGCGGCATCCGAGCTGATTTTGGACTATAAACAGGAAAACGCGACCGATTTCTTTTATTTGCGTGTCGAGCTTGCCGACGGCAGATTCGGCTGGACCTCGCCGATCTGGGTCGAGGCGGGCAATGACCAATAAACACACGGAGGTTAACATGTACACCAAGCACAAATGGGAAAGTGACGTCTATTATCATTTCAATTACGTAGTGAATTTGCCCAAGGATTATGACGAAAACCAAGCATATCCGCTTGTGGTCTTTTTGCACGGCGCGGGGGAGCGCGGCGATGATCTTGACCGCGTGTGCTGTCACGGGTACATGAAGCACGTGCGCGAAAAGGGCGCGGAGTATCCGTTTATCTTTGTCGCGCCGCAATGCCCGGAAAACAAGTATTGGGGCTGCTATACCGAATCTTTGTTAGCGTTTTTGGAGGATATTTGCGCAACTCTGCCGGTTGACCGCGACAGAGTGTATCTGACAGGTCTTTCCATGGGCGGCACCGGCACTTGGATGCTGGCAATGGCTGCACCCGAACGCTTTGCTGCCATCGCGCCCGTTTGCGGCAGCGGCATTTATTGGCTGGGCGGCGCGCTGAAAAACGTGCCCGTGCTTGCCTACCACGGCGATTGTGACGAGGTCGTGCCGGTCATGGACAGCGTGCAGATGGTCAAATCCGTCAACAGAAACGGCGGACATGCCGAGCTTCGTATTCTGCACGGTGTGGGTCACGACGCGTGGAACGTTGCCTACGAGGGCGACGAGCTGTACACGTGGCTGCTCTCGCATACGCGCAAGTGCGAATGAGCAAAGATTAAAAAGGCAGTCGGATGGGGCTGCGGAAATAACGGAATCATAAGCAAAACGAAAGCAGAAGTCATCAAGGCTTCTGCTTTCAGCTTTTTGTGATGCGAACACTCGCCCGTGTCATCCTGATGCGAAGGAATTTCGCAACGAGTTGCGAAATGACGAAGTCGAACCCGACCATTGGAGGGCGCGCGAAGCGCGGGATCTACGGGCGAATCATATGCCCCTCGTAGATCCTCAAAACGCTCCCCGCGTTTTGACTTTCAAAAATCAGCAATTTATTGCAGATTTTTGAAAGTTCGACTACGAAAACATCCACCCGGGATGTTTTCTCCGCTCAGGATGACACTCTAGGGATGCGTTACTCCTACGAAACGCTTTGCTGTAGGGCGATCGAATTGATAGGGTTGCGAGGGAGCTGCGTCGGACAAATGAAAAACCACTTGACACACGCGCGCATGCGTGGTACAATTACTCCTATAAGGTTCTTCCCAGGAGGTGCGAGATGGTAACAAAGGCATATTTTAACGGGCAGATCGGGAATTTTGACGAGATGGTCATTCCGCTGTCCGACAGATCCGTATTTTTCGGTGACGCGGTGTACGACGCCGTGCTGGTGCTTGGCGGCAAGCCCTTTGCGCTAGATTTGCACCTTGACCGTCTGTACAACAGTTGTGCGCTGACCGATATCGCATTTTCCATGCCGCGTGAGCAGCTCAATAGCGAGATCGATCGCCTGCTTGCCGCTGCCCAGGGTGATGCGCATATGTTATATTTACAGGTGACGCGCGGTGCTGCGCCCCGCAAGCACGAATATCCCGAGGGGGTAGCACCCAATCTGATCATGTTTGTAAAGCCGGTCGCGGTAGCCCCCAAGGATAAACGGGTGTCGCTGATCAGCTTGGAGGACTTGCGTTTTCAGTATTGCAACATCAAGACCACCAACCTCATGCCCAACGTGTTTGCGTCCGAAAAGGCAACAAAGGCGGGGGCTGACGAGGTGCTTTGGCACAGAGGCGAGCGCGTGACCGAGGCGGCGCACAGCTCGATTCTGATGATCAAGGACGGCGCGGTGATCATGCCGCCGCTGGACGAATACGTGCTGCCCGGTATTACCAGACGCGTGCTGCACGACGTGTGCGATCAAAACGGCATTCCCGTTTCGGTGCGCACCTTTACGGTGGGCGAGATCATGCACGCGGACGAGGTCATTCTGTGCAGCACGACCAAGAATATTTTGTACGTATATGACATTGACGGCACTCCCGTTGGCGGCAAGGATCAGATCTTGGCACACAAGCTGCAGGAGCTGTTTTTGGACGAGGTGTATCGTCAAACAGGCGTGCGGGTTTGATAGAAAAGGCAGCCTTGGGGCAGCGAAATAAGCGGTAAAATAATCAAAGACCAATGCTTTCAAAAAGTAATTGCCGTAGGTGCTGGCGATCACATATTTCGGCATAGCCGAAATTCTCGCCCCTACGGCTGTTTTTGTTTGGGTTTTACATATTAAAACCACAGCACAGACACCTGTAGGGGCGATCAGTGATCGCCAGC
>JAGBXH010000019.1 GCA_017629395.1 Clostridia bacterium
ACACCATCACCACCATCACCATGCGGATGAGGTATTCGTCAGCGCAGGCGCAGAAACCACGGCAAAGTTCCATGCAGCGCAGCTTGCAGAGCAGCTTGACGAGCTTTGCGACGAAGGCAAGTACGGTATCGTGCTGCGTGCAAAGGGCATCGTAGCAGGTGACGACGGCAACTGGATCCACTTTGACTACGTTCCCGGTGAGCCCGATATCCGCACGGGTGCAGCAGGCATTATCGGCAGACTGTGCGTTATCGGCTCGAACTTGAACATTGCTGCCATTGGCGAGCTGCTTGGTGTTACGCTCAAGCGTTCGGAGGGATAATCATGGCTAACAAAATTCCCGTATACGTTTTCACGGGCTTTTTAGAAGGTGGCAAAACGCACATCATTCAGGAGTCCATGGAGGATCAGCGCTTCAATTCGGGTGAAAAAACGCTGCTGATCATGTGCGAAGAGGGCATTGAGGAGCTGGATCTTGACCGCTTCTGGGGCAAGAACGTCTATCTTGAGCTGCTTGACGATCCCGAAATGCTGACGCGCGACTATCTTACCCTGCTTTACAAAAAGCATAAGATCGACCGCGTGATCATCGAATATAACGGTATGTGGCTGCTTTCCAAGCTGTATGCCGCGCTCCCTGCGGACTGGTTCATATTCCAGAACATGATGTTTGCAGACGCAAAAACCTTCCTGACCTATAACGCCAACATGCGTCAGCTGATGGTGGATAAGCTGCAGGATTGCGAAATGATCGTGCTCAACCGCACGCCCGAGGTCATTGACAAGGAGGAGATCCACCGCGTTGTGCGCAGCGTCAGCACCCGCGCGTCCATTACTTACGATTATCCGGACGGACACGTGGAATACGACGAAATCGAGGATCCGCTGCCTTTTGATATAGATGCACCCGTCATTGACATCAAGGACGAGGACTATGCCGTTTGGTACCGTGATCTTGCAGAGGATACTGAAAAGTACGACGGCAAGACGGTGCGCTTCAAGGGCATAGTGGCGCGTGACCGTGCGCTTGGCAAGAACGGACTTGTCATAGGCAGACACGTCATGACCTGCTGCGCAGACGATATTGCATATAACGCGCTTGTCTGCTATTTCCCGACGGCGACAAACTTCAAAACGCGCGATTGGACGGTCGTGACCGCCAAGATCAAAATTGAAAAGCATAAGCTTTACGGCAGACCCGGCCCCGTGCTTTACGCGGAAAAGACCGAATTTGCCACCAAGCCCACCCAGGAGGTTGCAACCTTCTACTGATGATTGCAGGAGAAAACTATGAAACCATATCACGTTCGAATGATTTGCGTGTTTCTTTGCATGCTGATGCTTTGCATGGCGGCATGTCAAGCAGATCCTGTGCAGCCGCAAGAAGAGCAGTCTACCCAAGCTGCAACAACCGAGGAGCTGACATCCGCTGAGCAAACTACCGAGGAGCTGACATCCGCTGAGCAAACTACCGAGGAGGAACCTGTTGTGAAAGAGCCGCGCAATGTAGGGCAACGCTACTTTATTTATCGCATTTGGAATTTTACCCCTATGACGCAAGCGCAGTTTGAAGCAATCGTGGATGCTGCCGCACAAACAGGCTTCAATGCGATCAAGGTGCATATTCCATGGAGCCGCGTTGAAGCAAAGACCGCAGGTGAATATGATTTTTCCGCGTTCGATCCCATGATCGAGTACGTTGTCAAGACCAAGGGTCTCAAGGTTGCTATTTCCATTGACCTGACCCGCCGTGCCGACGACAAGGTCATAGGGCTTGATCAGATGATGTACGATCCGAACGGCAACCTTTGCAAGGGTGGCTCGATCGACGGTATGCGTACCATGATCTCGTTTTGCTCCGAGAGCGCAGTCAATGCTGCCGTTGCGTTTTATTCCGCAGCCGTTGAGCGGTACGAGGCAAAGTATGCATCCGACGTGCTTTTCTATCTGCCCGCATTTTCGCAGTATGCGGAAAGCGAATACTGGTGCGCAGGAGAATACGACTACTCCGACCTTGCAAGGGCACGTTTTTATGATTTCTTGATAGATAAATATAAAGACATCAACGCTTTGAACGCAGTTTTAGGTACGGATTATACCGCTTTTGGGCAGATCGAACTGCCTTCTACCACAGCGTCCGATAACCTCGGTCAGCTTTGGTATCAGTTCCGCCACCAAAAGCTCAAGCAAATGATCGACGCACTGGCGGTCGCGCAAAAGCAGATCAACCCCGAAAGTAAGTATGCGCTGCAATTTGGCGCAATTCATGACGCTGCTTCTCTCTCGCGCGGTACGCTGGCGGCAGCAGATCTTGCCGAGCTTGCCGACGTGGTTTGGATTGATGACGGCCCCAACACCGAGCATGAATTTTCTTTGGATTATTCTAACGGTACGTTTGCACCGCATATCATGCTGGCGCAGGAGATCGACGGGCCGCGACAGACAGGCGCAACGCCCGAAAAGTATCTGGATCAGGGCATGGATGCGTATACGCGCGGTTGCACCTATCTCAGCATTGCCAATTGGAGCATTGATCAAGACTATCGCAATTACGAATGGGTTTGGAAGCAGCTGATCGACACCTGGTTTGGCGATCATGTCCCCGAGGTGATTGACACCACACGGACTGAGCCCGCTATGGAGATCTCGCTGACGGATCTTTTGCGCAAGGGCAATCCCGGTGCATTTATCACAAGCTACTACGCGCTTGCCAAGGATGGAGAGTTTGTCAACATCACGGTCAAGGATGATCTTTCCGATAAGGTGATCGACCAGCCCAACAGCTTTTACGCATTCCCGAGCGGTTTTTCTACCGAGCAGGGAAAAGGCAACTGGTATTATATGAGCTACCATCAAAAGCGCGGCCAGTTTACCGAAATGACCTGGGACGCACAAAATGCGCGCTGGCAGGGCAAGGCTGCATTTACCTTGATTGCAAAAGGCAGCATGCACCCGGATTCCTACGACGCTGCACTTGTGTTTGAAGCTCCTATGGACGGCGTGATGCAGTATAAGCCCACGCTCAGTATCGTGTCCGATCAGAGTGACGGCATTATGTATGCCGTGCTCAAGAACGGTGAGCCTTTGCTTGACGGCAAGGACGGCTACGTGCTGCTGTTGCCGGGTGAGGTGTATGACGGTGTGTTGGAGATTGAGGTCAAAAAGGGTGATTGCATTGCTCTGGTGATCAACATGCACAAGAACAATGCCTTTGATTCAACCTCCGCATCTGTGATCATAGAGTACTACGAATAAATCAAAAGCCTGTTTTCTATTGGGAAACAGGCTTTTTTTGCAAAAAAATGCAAGGAAATTACTGTATTTTTGCAAAAAGGTTGACATTACGGATAAATAATGTTATAATGATTGTTGTTTTATAAATATCCATTCAACAGAAAGGAACAGCATACATATGAAGCAATATTTCAGATGGATCGCTATGCTGCTCGTGTTGCTGATGACTGTGTCCGCTTTTGTCGCTTGCGGCGATAAGGACGATAAAAATGACTCCACGGAAACGGAGCACAAGACCCACAGAGAAACGGAGTCTGAGCCCGAGCACGAGCTGACCAAGCAAGAGATTGAGCAGCTGAAGGGCGAAATGTCCGAATCAATTTTAGAGGCACTTGACAAGTTAGAGACAGGAACGAAGGAAACCGAGGAAGAGGAGACCACCGAGCTTGCAGGCTTTGTGGAGGGACTTCTCGGCTCTCTTGGCGGACTTGGCGGTGGTGACTACGATTACGGAAAGATCATTTCAGAGGTCTTGGATCTGTATATCGGCAGCGATACCACGTCCGATTTCATGAAGGGCTTGATCGTTTCCTGGTTAGAGGGTAAGTTCGATAAGACCGAGCAGACGACCGAGCAGCCCACCGATGAGGAAACGACCCAAGAGCAGCTCCCGGGAAACAACGAGGACGACCTGCGCGACTTTATCGCAGAAAAGACCGCAGAGGCAGTGACCAACGCCATCATGGAGCGCATCAACGAGGTGGTGGACGGTACCGTGCACGACGCGATTTATGAAGCGGTCTATAATGCCATGAGAGGCAACGACGGATATATGGACGGTATCTTGGAGGAAATGATCCCCGGATACGGACAGTTAAACGGCCTTTTGGGCGGATTTGGACAGTAATTTAAGCAAGGAGCAATAGAAATGAAAAGAGATCTGATCAGAAGCATTTATGAAGATATGGAAGCCTACTCCGGCAAGCAGGTCGTGCTTGGCGGTTGGGCGAGAAGCATTCGCGACAGCAAGGCGTTTGGCTTTATCGATCTCAACGACGGTAGCTGCTTTACCGGCGCACAGATCGTTTTTGAGAGAGAAAAGATTGAGAACTACCAGGAGATCGCGAAGCAGAACGTCGGCGCATCGCTGGTCGTTGTCGGTACCGTAGAGCTGACTCCCGAAATGAAGCAGCCCTTTGAGATCAAGGCAATTTCCGTTGAGGTAGAGGGCACCTCTACCCCCGATTACCCGCTGCAGAAGAAGCGCCACACGGTCGAGTATCTGCGTGAGCAGGCATATCTGCGTCCCAGAACCAACCTGTTCTCCGCAGTATTCCGCGTGCGCAGCGAGGTTGCTTATGCAATCCACACCTTCTTCCATGAGCGCGGATTCGTATACGTACACACCCCTCTGATCACCGCATCCGACTGTGAAGGTGCAGGCGAGATGTTCCGCGTGACCACCATGGACATGGAGAACCCGCCCAAGACCGAGGACGGCAAGATCGATTATTCGCAGGACTTCTTTGGC
>JAGBXH010000124.1 GCA_017629395.1 Clostridia bacterium
ATCAGCAGCATAAAGCTGACCACAATGATCAGCATAAACGCCGTGATATACTTAAAAAACAGACTCTTAAACACGAAGCGTGCCTCAGCCTAACAGCTCGAACTTATAGCCTACGCCCCAAACCGTCTTGAGGATCCACTTGTCCGAAGCACCCTCCAGCTTTTCGCGCAGTCTCTTGACGTGCACGTCAACCGTTCTGGAGTCGCCAAGGTAGTCAAAGCCCCAAACCTTGTCTAAAAGCTGATCGCGGGTAAATACGCGGTTGTAGTTGGACGCAAGGAAGTAAAGCAGCTCCAGCTCCTTGGGGGGAATGTCCACGCTCTTGCCCTTGAGCTTGAGCTCGTACTTCTGACGGCTGATCTCGATGTTCTCAAACTTGACCACTTCGTCGTCATCCTGGTTGTTGTGTGCCTGGTAGCGGCGCAGCACAGCCTTGACGCGTGCGGAAAGCTCCTTCATGTCAAAGGGCTTGACCAGAAAATCATCCGCGCCCAGCTCAAGACCCAGCACCTTATCAAATACCTCACCCTTTGCGGTGATCATGATAATGGGCTTGGAGGACATTTCGCGGATCTCGCGGCAAACCTGCCAGCCGTCCTTTTTGGGCAGCATAATGTCAAGCAGCACGATGTCGGGCTCGTACATCTTAAAGAAGCTGATGCCCTCCATACCGTCGGATGCGGTCTTGACCTCATAGCCCTCGTTGGTAAAATACACCTTAAGTAATTCGCTGATGTTGCTGTCGTCGTCTACAACAAGAATTTTGGTATCCATCATAATTTGGACCCTCCTTTATCTCTTTTCTCCATTGATTTTTGCAGCGTTTTGGTTTTACAGTATCATTATATCACACTTTTTTCATCATTGTGTGATTTTTGAATGAATTTTGTCGGAAATTTATGCAAAAACGCCGTTTTTTTATGTTCGTTAATAATTGTATCACAAATTCACACATTTGTAAAGAGTTTTTTCAAATTTAGTTAACATTTTCGGGATGGAAATCGTTTGCATGCCGCGACAGTTATATGCAAGTAAATGACACCGGGGACTGTCCCCTGTGATGTGTCCACAGGACATGTTACTGCGGGACTGTCCCCTGTGTCGTGCGCATAGAGGAGGACTTTTGATCCTGCCTTTTGTGTAATTCCCCATACGCATCAAGATCAAGCTTACTCTTTTTCTCCGTTTCGCCCACGGGAAAATTGCCCGAAGGGCTTGCAAAACGCAAAAAAATAGTTTATAATTATAATGTATAATTATGGCTATCAAAATCTTATGAATATGGAGATTACAAAATATGAAGCTTGGTATCGTCGGTCTGCCCAACGTGGGCAAGTCCACTCTGTTCAACGCCCTGACCAATGCGGGGGCTGAATCCGCAAACTATCCCTTCTGCACCATTGAGCCCAACGTGGGTATCGTGCCCGTACCGGACAAGCGTCTGGACGTTCTGGCTGAGATGTACAAGCCCGAAAAGCTGACCCCCGCAGTTTGCGAGTTCGTTGACATTGCAGGTCTTGTCAAGGGCGCATCCAAGGGTGAGGGTCTTGGCAACCAGTTCCTTTCCAACATCCGCGAGTGTGATGCCATTCTGCACATCATTCGTTGCTTTGAAAATGACGACATCATTCACGTTGAGGGCAGCATTGACCCCATGCGTGACCTGGAAACCATCAACATGGAGCTCATCCTTTCCGACATGGAAATGATGGAGCGCCGCATCGAGCGCACCACCAAGGCGATGCGTGCCGACAAGTCGCTCGCAGCACAGATGGAGGTATTCAAGAAGATCCTTGCTGTGCTTGAAGAGGGTCAGTGCGCGCGCACCGTTGCGCTCACTCCCGACGAAGAGGAGCTTTTGGCGGATACTCACCTGCTGACCCGCATGCCCGTGATCTACGTGGCAAACGTCAGCGAGGATGACGCAGGCAGCGAGCCCTTGGGCAACCCTGCATACGTCAAGCTCAAGGAATACGCAAAGAGCGAGCAGAGCGAGATCATGTGGATCTCTGCAGGCATTGAAGCAGAGATTGCACAGCTGGACGCTGAGGAAAAGGCAATGTTCATGGAGGACATGGGCATTGAGGAGAGCGGTCTTGACAAGCTGATCAAGGCAAGCTATTCCCTCTTGGGTCTGAGCTCCTACATGACCGCAGGCCCCAAGGAGGTACGCGCTTGGACCATCAAGAAGGGCACCAAGGCTCCCCAGGCAGCGGGTAAGATCCACAGCGACTTTGAGCGCGGCTTTATCCGTGCAGAGGTTGTTTCCTATGACGATCTGGTCAAGCTGGGCAGCGTTGCCGCTTGTAAGGACGCAGGTCTTTACCGCAGTGAGGGTAAGGACTACGTCATGCAGGACAGCGACATCGTGCTGTTCCGCTTCAACGTTTAAGTGATGCTGCGCATCTGAGGTAATTCCCATGAGAATGAGAAGAAAAAAGCACGGCGCTGAAAGAATCGCCGCTTGCTCAGAGCTGCTGATCGAGCATCCCGAATTGCTCATGAACGACCCCTGTGCCCCCTTTTCCGAGAAAAAGCCTTTGGCTCTTGAGATCGGCTGCGGCAAGGGTGCGTTTGCCTGCGGCACTGCAGCCGCCGTTCCCGAGGTCAATATGATCGCCATGGAGCGCGTGGCGGACGTAGCATGTCTTGCACTTGAAAAGGCAAGCGCGTGCGCGGATACCCGCCCCGACAACCTGCGCTTTATCATCGGCAATGCGGAAAATCTGCCCGAATGGCTGCCCGCGCATTGTCTTGACACCATTTATCTCAATTTCAGCGACCCCTGGCCCAAGAGCGGCTACAAAAAGCGTCGCCTGACCCACCGCGGATTCCTGGAAAAGTACCGCGAGCTGCTCGTTCCCGGCGGTATGCTCAAGTTCAAGACCGACAATCACGATCTGTTCTTCTTTAGCCTGGAAGAATTTGAGGCTTGCGGGCTGGAGATCGTCTGGAAGACCGAGGATCTGCACGCAAGCGAGCTGGCTGCAAGCAACGTCATGACCGAATACGAGGCGAACTTCTCCTCCAAGGGCATGCCCATCTACTCTGCGCACGTGCGCTTTCCCGCATGAGCACCCCTGCAGTAGAGCCAAGCGGCATTCTGCTGATCAACAAGCACGCAGGCGCGACCTCGCACGACATTGTGTACAAGGTGCGCCGCGCTTTGCACACAAAACGCGTGGGACATACGGGCACGCTTGACCCTATGGCAACCGGCGTTTTGGTGGTGCTTGTGGGCAGAGCGGCTAAGGCTTGCGAGTACGTCAGCCATGACCGCAAGGTCTACCGCGCGACGCTGCGCTTGGGTGTGACCACCGACACCGAGGACACCACGGGTACGGTGCTGACCACGTGCGACACACTTCCCTTGCCCGAACAGGTAGCAACGGTATGTGAGCGTTTTGTGGGCAAGATCAAGCAGATCCCGCCCATGTACAGCGCCTTGAAGGTGGACGGCCAAAAGCTTTGCGACCTGGCGCGCAAGGGCATCGAGGTAGAAAGAGCGGCAAGAGAGATTGAAATCTATTCCCTTACCTGCGAGCCGACAGACTCCGAAAGTGATTACATTCTCACCGTAGATTGCTCGGGTGGCACGTATATCCGCACGCTTTGCGCCGATATTGGCGCGGCTTTGGGCTGCGGCGGTGCAATGGCGACGCTGGAGCGCATCTGGGTAGGCGGTTTTTCGATTGATGAGAGCATCACAACTGCTGAGCTGGAACAGTTGGACGACGACGCACGTATGGCGCTTTTGCGCCCCGTTGAAGTGCTGTTTATCAGGCACCCTTACGTGCTTTTGCCTGCCTTCTACGAGCGTCTTTGCCGTAATGGCTGCGAAATCTATCAGCATAAAATTCACACCAATCACCCGGTTGGTACACGCGTGCGAATCTGCAACGCCGATGGGCGTTTCTTCGCCCTTGGCGAGGTGCGTGAGTACGAGGGCGGCAGTGCGATCGCCATGATCAAATTGTTTGAGTTATAATGATTTCATACCGTAGGGGCGACCATTGGTCGTCCACAAAAAAACGCCGATCAAATGGGATGACAAATTAGCGGTGAATTTCGCAAAAATCAAGGACTGTATCACTTGGATGCAGTCCTTGATTGCTTTTATAGAGAGTTGCCGTAGGCGGCGGGCGATCACTGATCGCCCCTACAAGTGACTATGTAGTGGG
>JAGBXH010000020.1 GCA_017629395.1 Clostridia bacterium
CAGCATGCAAGCGGTAGAGAGCATTGCTGTTCTGAATTGTTTTTTCATTGTGTTATTCTCCTTTTTAATATTTTTTTGTTTTATAGCTTTTGTCATTTGGATTGTGGGTTGCGAGTCACTCGCGTAAAAATGCTGAGCGTAAGGACCGGGGGGTGAGAGTCCCGCAAAGGGAAGCGCTCACGCCGCGGCAGAAGTGTCGCCGAGGCTCAGCCAAGCCCCGAGGCTATGGCTGCGGTTCTTGTTCCTGTACCGTAAACGTCATCGACATTTTCACGTTACCTCCCTTAATGTTATCGAGGCATTCGGGATCATCGCCCTCCAACCAAATGACAAGAGTATACTTTAAGGTATCGCCCGGCTTGAAATCGGGATGCTCATTGTAAGAAATGACGTCCTCGCTCTCAAACGGGGTGGTTGCGTATTCCGGCAGACCGTCCGCACCAATCTTTGCGTAGGTGGTGGGAACGCCGTTGCGGTACATGCGTACGCGCACCGCTGCGTCAGCCCCCAGCACCGCGCTGTCAAGGTTGATCTGCTCGGTCAGGGTACAAGCCTGTTCTCCCACGTTGCGAACGTAAAAGGTGTAGGCTATGTAGCTCTCTCCGTTGTGCACGCCGTCCGTGTTATCCAGATCATCGGGCAGCCAGCTCTCGGAAATATTTGTCATGTTGTCAATGCCCTGAGCACCCAGCACGGTGGTGGGGCTTGCAAAGTCGGCGGTCTCGGAGAGTGAAATCTCAGCCGCGCCCTCCTTGCTTGCGGGCAGCAGGGAAATGGTGAATATGCTGGTGGATTCTATCACGCTGCCTGCCAGCACAAAGGTCAGCATGGAGGTAATGACAACCGCCACCGCCAGCTTGAGTGCGGGATACCATCGCCCGGCGCGCAGTGTTTCACGCAGCAGCACCATGCGCGTATCAAGCAGCTTGAGATCAAGCTTGGGGAATTTCTTACTCATGCTTCATCACCTCCGTATTTGGCAATAAAGCTGTATTCCGGCTGCGCCTCGCCGTAAAGCGAACCGCTGCCGTAGAAAGCACCTAACTTGATCAGCTCTGTTTCAACCTTGCGTGTCTCCACACCAAGGAACACGATTCTCGTGTGCAGGTTGTGCGCCAGATCCAGCATGCCCGAGGCAACGCCGAATGCACTTGTGTTGGTCATGATGCGGCTTGTGTACTGCGCGTCCACGTAAATGGCGTCCAGGTGCAGTCTGTCCAACACCGAGAGCAGGGTAGAGCCCTCCTTCATGCCGTACACCGCCACGCGGTAGCCGGCTTCTCGCAGGCGCATGACGCTGTCAATGTAAAGCTCGGTGTCATTCTCCTCGGTAATGCCGTCCAGCACAAGGCAGATGCAGCCGCTGGGCAGCTCGTACTTTTGCAGCAGCTTGATCAGGTCGGGCACAAGCGTCTTGTTCTCAAAGCAAGCGGAACAGAGGGGGATCGAGAGCAGCGGGTGCTCGTCGTATCTCTCGTTGATCTCGTCTGCGGTGATGCAGGCGCGCTCCACGGCAAGCTTGGTCAGTCGCAAAAGCTGCGCGGTGCGCTCGGCTGCTGTCCAGAAGATCTCGGGGCGCAGGATGCCGAAGTAGGGGTCGTTTATCACGTACTCCACCATGGTATCCACGCGGCGCATTTCACGCACGTTGTAAATACCCGTAAAGAACATCTGCAAGCCGTATGCGTCCTGCTTTCTCCTGCCCTGATTGTTTGCGTC
This sequence comes from Clostridia bacterium, assembly GCA_017629395.1. Classification (GTDB taxonomy): domain Bacteria; phylum Bacillota; class Clostridia; order Oscillospirales; family CAG-272; genus SVQP01. Next base: position 1,720 of record JAGBXH010000020.1, read on the forward strand.
CATGTAAGTCAGGAACTTGACCAGCTGCGGTGTGTCTGCCAGCAGGCAATCAATCAGCTGCGCGTCAAGCTCGCGCCCTGCCATCTCGCGCAGGGTAGTAATGGTTTGCTCAATCGGTGCACTCTCGGCTCTGCCCATAAAGAGCAGGTTATCCATGGTGTCGGCAACGGCGGCGATCTTACCGGTCAGTGAGGTCTGCTCTGCGCTAAGTCCCTTGGGGAAGCCGCAGCCGTCAGCCTGCTCGTGGTGCTCCGTGATCGCGCTGCAGAGGTATTGCTCAAAGGAACGGGGAGAGCACTCGGCAAGCACCGCGCCGCCCTCCTGCTCCAGCACCTCAATGCCAAGCTCAATGTGCGAGCGATAGAGCTTCTTTTTGGTAGCCGTTTCGTTGTACTCTGCAAAAAGGTTCTCGCGGTCCAGCCGCGTTTTGCCCAGGTCATGGTAGTATACGGCTGCAACGATGTGCGTTGCGTTGAGCCCGCTGTCAATAAACCAGTCCGTGCAGCGGATCTTATCTACTATGTATTCCGCAATCGTCTTACAGCGCTTGCAATGCTCCTGCACGGGAACGGGCAGCTTCTTTAAGGCAATATTCAGTTGTTGCTTGGATACCTTGTTTGGTTGCATAGCCGATTCCTTTCGTGCGTAGAGTTTTGTGTTTTACGTCTCCTTGAGATAGGGAGCAATGATGCTGTACAGAACGTTGAAAATGTGCTTGGTGTTATTCTCGGTGTTTTCAAGGTCACCGTTGTAAACGCGAATGGCAAAGTCCAGAATTGCGGTGAACGCGCTGTGCAGAATTGCGGTCGCGTCCGCCTCGGGCTTGAACAGCGGGAGCAGCCCCTTAACGATTTGATTGAAGGACTCTCTGTGCTTGCGCTGCGATGCCTCCTTGAAATAGATGGAGTAGTAGTAGCGCACGTAGCAGCGGCAGCGGTCCTCGTCACGCAGGACGAATCTCCACACGCCCTCAAAAATATAGAGCAGAATTTCCTTCGCGCTTTTATCGCTTCTGTCCAGGCTGCGCAGCCTGCTGCAAAATGCAGCTGTCAGCTCAGCGTCCAAAGTGGCAAATACCTCGTCGTAAAGTCCCTCCTTGCTGCCGAACACGCGGTATATGTAAGCGTCGTTCAGCGTACCCGCAAACAGAGGGGAAGGGTACTTTGCAATGTTGCGTGTCGTGGCGTACTCAAAGCCGCCCTCCGCGATCACGTGTATGGTGTTGTCAATCAGTGCTTGGCGAATGTCTTCAGCCCGGCGCATGGTTTCCTCCCTCGGCTTTCTGCCGAAACGTGTAGCAAATGCTACTAAAATTGCTTAAAAAATCGTTTCCTGTCGATCGGAAACGGTGCTTGACGGGGCAAAAATCATGCGTTCTCGCGCCCGTGTGTATTTATTATATGCCTATCGATGGAAAATGTCAACAATTTTGGCACAGAAAATAGTAGCGGTATAAACAGAATATCTTTCACGAAGACGCATTGTCGTGTGCGACATGCACAAAAAAGCGAAAAAACGGTGACAATTACGCGTTCGCGTGACTGTATTGGTCTTCGAATTGCTGCGTTTTGTCGAAAAAAGTGTAGCAAATGCTACAAATTTCGAAAAAATGCGACTTCTCGGGTCAAGGCGTGCCTAAAAAAGCCCGAAAACGTGATTTTTCCGGAGCGATTTTCGGGGGATTTTGTCCTTTTACGGGGGGCGTGTCGGCAGCTTGCCGGGCTGCCTTGGCTGACGGTTTTTTTGCTCCTTTCAAGCGTCCGTGCCAAGATCTTGCCGCCGCCCGATTTGAAAACGCGCAGGACGGAATGCATAAATAAGGGGAGATTTTTTTGAAAAGGTTATTGTAAAATTTCAGCGTAAGTAGTATAATGGACTTAATAAAAAATGTACGGAGGCGCATATGAAAAGGATCGTGATGCTGGGCTGCGAGAACTCGCACGTTAACACGTTTTTGTCTATCATGAAGCAGGATCCCGACAAGTATTCTGACGTTGAGGTCGTCGGTGTTTTCAGCGAGGACGCTGCCGCCATGCAGGCTGTATGCCGTGAGTTTGGCGTGCCTGCCATGCAATCGGTCGATCAATTTGTCGGGCAGGTGGATGGTGTTGTCATCACTGCGCGACACGGCGGCAAGCACTATCCCTATGCCAAGCCGTATCTTGCAAGCGGCGTTCCCATGTTTATTGATAAGCCCATTACGGTGGACGAGCAGCAAGCGCTTGCGCTTGTCTGCGAGTGCCGCGCTGCGGGCGTCAGGGTCACGGGAGGCTCGTGCTGCAAGTATGCGCCCGAGATCGCAGAGCTTCGTGCAAGCCTGAATGCACAGGATATTCGCGGCGGATTTGTCCGTGCGCCCATCAACATGGATAACCCCTACGGTGGCTTTTTCTTCTATTCTCAGCACCTCGTCCAAATGCTGGGCGAGCTGTTTGGGTTGTATCCCCGCGCGGTGCAGGCGTACAGATCGCAGGGCACGGTCAACGTCGTTTTTCGCTATGATGCGTACGACGTCATCGGGCTTTATACCGAGCAAAGCAACCATTATTTTGTGTCGGTCGCCACACTTGGACAGACGCTTGCACGTGACGCAAGCATCGGCACGGAGTGCTTTGTGCGCGAGCTTGACGAGTTTTGCGAGCTGCTTCGGGGCGGTGCGCAAAAGGTCGATTATAAGGATTTCATAGCCCCCGTATTCGTGCTCAACGCCATCGCCCGCTCGCTTGCATCGGGCAGAGAAGAGCCCGTGCATGACGTGGAGGTGCAAGATGCCTAAGCCCCTGCTTTCCGCGTTTGCGGATGAATACAGCAATGCCTTGACAGAGCAGCTGGAGGGGTTGAACCGCTTTGGTATACGGTATCTTGAGCTGCGCCATGCCGACGGAAAAAACGTGGCGGATATGACGGTGCAGGACGTGGAAAACGTGCAGCGCAGCCTGCGCGATCACGGCATCGCCGTCAGCGCCATTGGCTCGCCGCTGGGCAAGATCTCTCTGGACGGGGATCTGCCCGCGCACATGGAGCTTGCAAAGAGGGTGTGCGAAACTGCTGCGCGGCTGGATGCAAGGAGTGTGCGAATGTTCAGCTTTTATCTGCCTGCGGGCAGCACGAGAGAGGACTGCAAAGCCAAGGTGACAGACGCGCTTGGGCGCATGCTGGATATTGCCGATTCCTATGGCGTTACCCTGTGCCATGAGAACGAGGCAAGGATCTGGGGGGAGTCACCCGCGCAGTGCAAGGAGCTGCTGGATCAATTTGGCGGCAGGCTGCGTGCGGTGTTTGATATGGGCAATTTCGTGCTTGGCGGCTATGAGCCCTACGCGGCGTACAAGCTGCTTTGCGATCACATTTCCTACTTTCATATTAAGGACGCGCTCGCGCGCGGGGCGATCGTGCCTGCGGGAAAGGGTGAGGCAAGGATCAAGGAGATTCTGTCCGATTTCACGAAATTGGCAAAAACAGACTATTTTGTTTCGCTTGAGCCGCATCTGGAAACCTTTGCAGGGCTCAATGCGCTTACTGACGTCGCCTTTGATAATCCTTATAAATATGAGGATCAAAAAGCGGCGTTTACCGATGCCGTTGCAAAGCTAAGTCAAATATTGGAGGAGATTGGAAATGAAAGCAGATAAGCTGCAGGTCAATATTTACCAAACGCGTGCCGAAATGGGCGCTGCTGCCGCGCAAGATATCAAAAGCAAGCTCTGTCAGCTGCTGGCAGTAAAGCCGCAGGTCAACGTCATCTTTGCCGCTGCGCCCTCGCAAAACGAGGTGCTTGCAAGCCTGGTTGCAAATAAAGATATCGATTGGAGTCGTATCAACGCCTATCATATGGATGAATACATCGGTCTTGACGCGAATGCACCGCAGGGCTTTGGCAATTTTTTGCGCGCGCACATCTTTGATTGCGTGCCGTTTGCAAGCGTCAATCTGATCGACGTTACTGCCCGTGATGCAGAAGCCGAGGCTGCCCGCTACGGTGCGCTGCTGGATGAGAATCCTGCCGACGTTGTCGTCATGGGCATTGGCGAGAACGGTCATATTGCCTTTAACGATCCTCCCGTTGCGGATTTTCGCGATCCTAAAACGGTCAAGGCGGTCAAGCTGGACGAGATCTGCAGGCAGCAACAGGTCAACGACGGCTGCTTTGCGTCGATCGATCAAGTCCCCACGCACGCCCTTACCGTTACCGTGCCTGCGCTGACGCGCGCACCGTATCTGTTTTGCATCGTGCCTGCACCTGCCAAGGCGTGGGCGGTGAAGGAAACGCTGACGGGCAGCATTGACGAGCACTGTCCCGCAAGCGTGCTGCGCACGCATGACAACGCGATTTTGTATCTCGACCGCGACAGCGCGGCATTGCTTGCGCCATGATCGGGATCAGAAGCGATAAGATCATACTCGAAAACGCGCTGCTTGACGGGTATGTGTATATAAAGGAAGGAAGAATTGCTTTTGTGATGAGTGCAGCGCTTGCGTGTGATACGGTTTACGATTACACGGGGAAGTACGTCAGCCCGGGGCTGATCGATCTGCACACCCACGGTGCAGGAGGGCACGGCTTTACGGATACCTCGCCAAAGGAAGTCGTGAAGGGCTGCAACGTGCACCTCTTGCATGGCACGACTACCATTTTGCCCACCGTGATGGCTGCTCCGTTTGATGTGATGCAACGCTCCTTGCGGGATATTTCCGCTGCAAAAAAGAGCGGGCTGGTCAAAAGCAACCTGATCGGTGCGCATCTGGAGGGACCTTATTTGTCCGCTGCGCAGGCAGGGGCACAATGCCCAACGTATATCACACCCCCTATACCCAAGGAATATGAAACGCTGATAGGAGAGTACGGTGCCGATATCGCCCGCTGGACCTACGCGCCCGAAAATGACCCCGACGGCACGTTTGCCGCCTATTTGCAAGAGCACGGCATTCTGCCCTCGGCGGGGCATACAAATGCCAAATATCCGGACGTCGCCACGGCGATCGAGCACGGCATGCGCCTGATCACGCACCTGTATTCCTGCACCTCAACTGTCACGCGCGATCACGGCTTCCGCTCCTTGGGCGTGATCGAAAGTGCCTTTTTGCGCGACGAGCTTTACGTGGAGATCATTGCGGACGGCAAGCATCTGCCGCCCGAGCTGGTGCGCATGATCGTCAAGATCAAGGGCGTGGATAAGGTTGCGCTGGTGACAGACAGCCTGGATATTGCCGCAACCGATCTTCGGGAGGGGCAATTCAAGGGCGGCAGTGCCTTCATTGTGGAGGACGGAGTTTGCAAGCTGCCTGACCGCACGGCGTTTGCAGGCAGTATTGCCACGGCGGACCGCCTGGTTCGCGTCATGCGTGACGAGTGCGGATTTGACATCATCGATGCGGTGCGTATGATGTCCGCCACCCCTGCCGCACTGCTCGGACTTCATAAGGGCAGCATCAAAGTCGGCATGGATGCGGATCTTATCATATTTGACGAGAGCATCAACGTCAGCGACGTATTCGTCGGTGGCATCAAAATGATTTGATTAGAAAGGAAACAGACTATGAAAAAGCTGAGAGTTGCTATTATCGGACAGGGAAGAAGCGGACGCAATATTCACGGTGCATTTTATCTTTCGGATGCCAATTCGCTTTTTGAGGTAGCCTGCGTGGTGGATGCCGACGAGCACCGCCGTGCGCTGGCGGCAAACGATTTTCCGCAGGCAGAGATTCTTTCGGACTATCGCGAGCTGCTTGGACGCAAGGACGTTGATCTGGTGGTCAACGCGTCTTATTCCGAGATGCATTATCCTATTTCCAAGGAGCTTTTGGAGCATGGATTTAACGTGCCGTGCGAAAAGCCCTTTGGGCGCA
>JAGBXH010000021.1 GCA_017629395.1 Clostridia bacterium
CACCGAGACCAATTTGGAGATCGGATACCTGATGGTGGGGCAGGGCGGCAGAACCGACGAGCCCAACACCGTGCAGATCAATTACGGCGGCATGCCCGTGACCGACCTTGACGGTACGACCATGCATTTTGGCGGCGGCAATTTCTCGCTTTCCTCGGGTGGCGATTACACGCGTGAGCAGATCGATTTCTGTGCCAAGGTAGTGGGCAATATTGCGCGCATCTGCTACTACGCCATTATTGAAAACAAATACTACAAGCTGGACGAGAACTGGGAGCTGACGCCTAAGACCGACTTTACGGGCACGACCGACGAGGAAAGCAGATTGAAACCATTGCAGCGTACGTGGATATAGAATCTGCCGTGCGTATGTATATGACCGATGAGATCGTCAAGAATCTGGACTCGGGTACGTTCAATATGTATATTGATCTCTCGCCCGACGGTGCAAGAAAGCTGACCTTTGGTCCTCCCTGGGACTTTGACTTTGCGCTTGCCAACACCAGATACGGCACGACGCACTCTCCCAAGGGACTGTATGCGGCGAATTTCTCTGTCAGCGACGGCATGCGCGTCAATACCTGGTACGTGCTGTTCTGCAATGCCGAGTGGTTCAGAGAAATGTGCAAGCCCATCTGGATGGAGCAGCGCGAGGATCTGTTTGCTATTTGTGAAAGCATTCCTGCCGATGCGCAGCTGCACAAGGATTCCTTTGATCGCAATTTTGACCGTTGGAGAATTCTTGGTACTATGAACCAGGGACACCAGGCAGACGACGTGTACGGCTTTGAAGAGCATATGGATGCTGCGTCCTTTGTCTACGGCTGGCTTACCAAGCGTCTGATTTACTTGGATACCGTTTGGGGTGACCGCGTGGTGACCGAGGACGAGGAGGACAAGGAATTTTCGCATCTGGACTTTTCCGTGGCGGATCGTAGTGATCTGTTCGAGGGCTATAGCAGCAGTGAGGGCACGTATTCGGCACTTGGCTACTTCCGCCTGAGAATTGCGGGCGACGGGCATGATCCTTACGTGCATATCAAATATGAGCAGAACGGTGCAAAGCTTGACGCGGACGATTACAGCATCATAGAGATCACCTACCGTGCGCACGCAAGCAATTCGAAAAAAGAAAACTCCGGTGAGATATTCTTGTGCGCGGGGCAGTATCAGAACCCGACGGGCGGCGTTTCGGTTCATTTTGATACGATTGCTGACGGGCAATGGCATACCGTGCGCATTCCCGTGGGCTGGAGCGGTGAGGTGCACCAGCTGCGCCTTGACTTCTTTAGCAACGGCAAGCCGGGTGATGCATTTGACTTGCAAAGTATTATTCTGACTAATTAAAAACAACTTTAAGCCCAAAGCGAAAATCGCTTTGGGCTTAAAATATTACCCCGACGCCGTCGCAATATCACTTTGTAATAGCGTCTTGACGCTATTGCAAAACACCTCGGGCCGGTCAAAAAACACGGTATGCGCCCCGTCCGGGATACGCAGCATGCGCTTATCGGGAGCGGAGATCTTTCGGTAGTACTCCTCGATCATATCTGCAGGACAGACGCGGTCGTCATCCGCTGTCAAAAAGTAGACGGGCGTGCGGAAGATGGGCGGCAGACGACGCAGGTCAAAGTCCATGCCAAGATAGGAAATGAGCGGCTCCTCATGTGCAAAATAAGCGTGTGGCAAAAACATCTGACGCAGCTTCCAGCGCAAATCCAGCAGGTCGCTGTCGGGGGATAACAGCCCCGTGCCAATATATGCCGCCATGGGTCTGCAGGCTGCGTTTCTTTGATACGCGCACGTCGCGTCGCGCAGACGGGCGTATGCTAAAAATCCACTTTTGGAGAATTGCTCCTTTCGTGCACAAAAGTCCTTGATCTGCTCCTCCAGCTGCTCTGCACGCGCGACGTCACCCGCAAGACGCGCTTTGCCAGCCGCTTGCGCGGCAGCATAGACTGCACCGGACAAAACGTGCACGCATTGGCAGACCGAGAGGTAGCAATGCAGCCGCTCGGGGTGGGATTTGGCGTACAGCACCCCCGGCACCGTGCCCCACGAATAGCCTAGCAGAATGATTTTTTGCTTGCCAAAGCGACCGCAGAGATAGGAAATCAGCTCATCCAGGTCGCAAAGAATCTGCTCGGTGCTCACGGGCTCGTCTTTCCCGCGGCTTGCATAAAAGGTGCGCCCACAGCCGCGCTGATCCCAGTTGACTATGGTAAACTCCTGCTCCAGCTGCTTTTGATAGTGGTAGGAAAGGCAGGAGGTGGGATTGCCCGGACCGCCGTGCAAAAACAGGATGAGCGGGTTGTGAGTGTCCTGCCCGCGGATCTGAATATATTGCCTGATGCCGCCTAAAGTCACGTAGCGACATTCCTCAATACCGTGCTTTGACACAATGCCATGCCGCCAGATCTGACCTGCGCGTGTCAAGGCAAACGCGCAGGGGAGTGCCAATGCCGTGGCGGTAACGCCTAAAACGCTCATAAAATCTCCCTTGAAATACGTAATACTCCTATTATGACAGCTTTTGCAGCGTTTATGCAAATATAGAAAAAAAGCGGCCTTTACACAAGGTCGCTTTTTACTATACTGATCATATACCCATCGGGGGCTTGCGGTGTAATCAACCTGATGCCGCAAACGGTTTGCGCATCGGGATCAAAGGCAACGGCACCAAGATCGGTGGAAATGCCCGTGCCCGTCATTTTGACGTACGCCTCCTTTGCCGTCCACACGCGATAAAACCGCGCGCAGGTGTTGGGATCGGTCACGTTGCCGTCAAGCGGGGGATTGCTGCCCCAAATATACGCCGCCTCTGCATCGGTGAAATACCGCGCCACCATTCCTGCGCGGAAGGGCTTGATTTTCTCAATATCCGCACCGATTGGCGTATCCGCAACGGCACAGAGCACGTATGCGCCCGCATGGCTGACGTTGAAATGCAGGGGAAGGTTGGCATGCGGCTTGCCCTTGTCGCCATACGTAAACGCAATCTCCTCGGGTGCAACGTTCGCTGCCTTAGCAAGCATTTTTCTTGCCAGCATATCGGCACACAGACAGCGTTTGCGGTCGTCCTCATGCTTGAACTTGTCCGCACGTGCCTGCCTATCGGGCGCAGCGGATCGGTACATGGCACCGTATTGCGCTTCGGTATAATCGCCAATATTGCAAAGCTCGTACGTCATGCCGCACCTCCCGTGATTGATACGTATATTATAGCAAATCTGCGCGTGCGCGTCAAGCAAAATCTTGACATCGGAGAAAATTTACGCTATAATAATAACAATACACGTAAGGAATTTGCTATGAGAATCAAGAATTACACCATCAAGACCGATCGATTGCCGCGCAGTCTGCGTATTGCGCTGGTTGCCGATCTGCACAGCCGTGACCCCTTGCAGGTCATTGAGGCGCTTGGCAAGATCCGTCCCGACCTTATCTGCATCGCGGGAGACCTGACCGAGGCACTGGACGGCACCATGGACGACAAAAACACCTATGGTTATGCCGCTTTGCGTGCGCTGCCCCAGATCGCGCCCACGTTTTACGCACCGGGAAACCACGAGGTAGGCGCAAGTCACAGGCATCTGCGCAAATATCCGCCCGCAGCGGGGCTTGTACGCATCACGCCCGAAAATATGGCGCGGATTGAGCAGAGCGGCGCATGCTTTTTGCATAATACCCATACAGAGTGGCAGGGGATTGCCATAGGCGGACTTGGCACGGGGCTGCTCAACGCGAGCGGCTTGCCCGACATGGACGCCCTGGACGCGTTTTTTGCCCATGACGGCTATAAGATATTGCTTTGTCATCATCCCGAGTATTATGCCAAATATCTGCGCGATAAGGATGTGGATCTCGTGCTGTCGGGGCACGCGCACGGCGGTCAATGGCGGCTGTTCGGCAGAGGACTATACGCGCCCGATCAAGGCATTTTTCCCAAATACACGTCGGGGGTGCATGAGGGCAGGCTGGTCATTTCCCGCGGCACGGCAAATACGGGCGGTATTATTCCGCGCTTGTTCAATCCGCGCGAGGTCGTTTGTATTCAAATCAATTAAAGGAGAAATATCATGAAAATTTTGATTGTTGTCGATATGCAAAAGGATTTTGTGGACGGGGCTTTGGGCTCTGCCGAGGCTGTCGCTATCGTGCCTACGGTCAAAGCGCTGATTGAGGGCTTTGACGGTGAAGTGTATTTTACCCGCGACACGCATTTTGAAAACTACATGAGCACCGAGGAGGGCA
>JAGBXH010000125.1 GCA_017629395.1 Clostridia bacterium
ACCATCAAAGCCCCCCTCCGGGAGGGGGGAAGGCTGGCGCAGGCTTGTTCCAAGCGCAGGGGGGAGAGCGCGAATAGAATGGATTTATGACGCAAATGCGGCAACAAAATTTGCTGCATTGCATAAAAAAGCAGGAATCTGCTCAAAATCGAACAAATTCCTGCTATTTTCCCGCTATTTCCGCATCCCCATCGCAAGGCGTTTTTGTTTTTATCCGCTTATTTTTTTGGCGGATGCTTTTTCTTTTTTCTGACCGAGAAGCCAAAGTCGCCAATCTTTTTGCCCAGGGCAAAATACTCGCCGTGCGCAAACGCGGCAAGGTTGGCTTTGTCAAGGCGCAGCTTACCGTTCTGATCGATCAAGCTCTCCTCCACGTCCACCGCCACCACGTCGGCAAGGAACATGTGGTGCGAGCCAAGCTCAATAACGTCGGTCACGCGGCATTCCAGGCTCAAAGGGCTTTGCGCCACCAAGGGACACGCCACCTCGCTTGCCTGCTCCTTAACAAGACCGAATTTTGCAAACTTATCCACCTTTGCGCCCGTCAGCATGCCGCAGCCGTCCACCGCCTTGATCATGTCGGCGCTTGTCAGATTGATGACGAATTCCCCGCTCTCCTTGATCATTTTATAAGAGTGACGCCCCGGGCGCACCGAAATATAGGTCTTGGGCGGCACGGTATTGATAATGCCCGTCCACGCCACGGTCAACGCGTTGGAATGCTCCATGTCTCCGCAGGTCACGAGTGCGGGAGGGGCGGGAGCGAGCAGCGCACCGCCGCGCCATTTGATCTTTGACATAAAATTTCCCTCAATTTCCATACTTTTTCTTGATTATATCACGCATTCTTCACGCTGTCAAGAAAAAAATAACTTGACAAACGCACCAAAATTCTGTATAATAGACTATATATGGAAATGTTTCATTTGTAACGCGAATATATTTATGATAAACAGGCGAGCCGCTCGCCGCAGAAAGGATGTATTATGTTAGTACGTAAAAAGACACCCCGTATCTATACGCCCGCCAAGGACGTTCGTGATCTGACGCACATTCTCAAATCCCACGGTGCAAAGGTAGCTTTCCGCTATTACAGAGGCAAGCAGCTGCTTTCCATGTCCTACCGTGAGTTCTCCGATCTGATCGTAGAGCTTGCAGCAGGCTTTGACGCAATGGGTCTTTCCGGTAAGAGAATTGCCGTCATCGGTGAATCCTGCCCCCAGTGGATCGCCACCTACCTTGCAACCATTGCAGCAGGCGGTGTTGCCATCCCCATGGATAAGGAGGTTGCTGTTCCCGAGCTGGAGGGCTTTATGTCCTTTGCAGAGGCAGACGCAGTCGTTTATACCTCTTGCATGAACGAAAAGTTCAAGGAGACGGTTGAGACCCATCCCACCGTCAAGTACTTCATCCCTGTCAGCACCGAGAAGCTTTCCTACCTGCATCACGAAAAGGTCAGAGAGTTTGACGACATCGTCGCACTTGGTCAGAAGCACATTCACGACGATCACTACTCGCTCAAGACCCCCAAGGATCTGCGCCGTATGGCAGTTATGCTGTTCACCTCGGGCACCACGGGCTCTTCCAAGTGCGTTATGCTGTGCGAGCAGAACGTCATCTCTGCAGCCAACGCGGCTTGCTCCGCAGTTGACTTCTGCAAGGAGGATACCATCGTTTCCGTTCTGCCCATCCACCACACCTACGAGCTTTGCATCGACATTGCCGCACTGATCTACGGTATGGAGATCTGCATCAACGATTCTCTTAAGCACGTGATGCGTAACTTCGAGCAGTTCAAGCCCACGGGTCTGCCCCTCGTTCCTCTGTTCGTCAATACCATGGACAAGAGAATTTGGGAAACCGCACGCAAGAAGGGCAAGGATAAGGTGCTTAAGAGTGCCATCAAGGTATCCGGTGCTGCAAGAAAGATCGGTATCAACATGGGCACGGGGCTTTTCAAGGACGTTACCGGCGCGTTTGGCGGCAGACTTGTCAAGATCATTTCGGGCGGTGCTCCGCTCAACACCTCGGTCGTTGCAGACTTTGACGCCTTCGGCATCCAGATCTGCGAGGGCTACGGTATTACCGAGTGCTCCCCTCTGGTTGCAGTAAACCCCTATTTTGCGCCCAAGCTCGGCTCTGTAGGCCCTGCTGTTGAGTGCTGCCGCGTACGCATCGATCCCGATCACATTGATGATCAGGGTCGCACCATCGGTGAGATCCAGGTCAAGGGCGACAACGTCATGCTGGGCTACTACAAAAATGAGGAAGAGACCGCTAAGGCATTCACCAGAGACGGCTGGTTCCGCACCGGCGACCTTGGCTACATGGACGAGGACAAGTACATCTTCATCACGGGCAGAAAGAAGTCCGTTATCGTGCTGGAGAACGGAAAGAACGTATTCCCCGAGGAAATGGAAGAGTACCTTGAGAACATCGACACCATTGCAGAGGTGGTCGTGATCGGCAGACAGAGCGAGGACGGCATTAAGCTGACCGCTGTGATCTACCCCAACTTTGATAAGTTCGACAAGAACACCTCCCAGGAGCAGATCCAGTCCACCATTTCGAACCAGATCAAGGAGCTTAACAAGAAGCTGGTTGCATATAAGCAGATCCGCATCATCGAGTTCCGCTCCACCGAGTTCGAAAAGACCACGTCCAGAAAGATCAAGAGACACTTGATTAAGTAATATGATAAAGGGCAACCTCGTTTTGAGGTTGCCCTTTTTTGTATATGTACCTCGCAGGGACGGCGTCGCCGATGCTCCTTGGCATTATGCGGTTCTTACGCAAATCAGTCCAAGGCAGGAAAGCAGGATCAGGCAGCTGCCCCAGATGGCATACGCACCAAAGCCCTTGACAAATAAATTGCCAATAATTGCACCAAGTGCAAAAAACAGTATGCTTATTGCAAAAAACGCGGCATTTTTGAGGTGCTCCTTATCCTTTCCAAAAGCAAAATCCATAGAGTTATGCACCATGCTGCGCAGGTTTCCAATACACATGGTCGTAGCGGCGCGCCTGCCCATAAACTCGCTAAAGCATTCCAGCTGCATGCCGCAGGCAAGCGAGATCATGGCATTGGCAACCACATTGAGATGCTGCGGCATGAATGCCACCGCAAACAGCACAAGGATCTCTCCCCCCACCGTCAGCAGCTTTGCCATGCGCAAATGCTTACCCGCACATCGGCAGATCAGATACGCCGCCATGATCCCCAGCACAAAGGCAAGAATGGGGCAGGCATAACGGAAGCAGACCGAAAAGTTACCCGTAGATAAATTCACACCCAAAAGCAGGATGTTCCCCGTTTGCGCATTGGCAAACACCTGCTCGCGGAACAGATAGGAATAGGCATCCATACACCCGCCCGACACAGCAAGCAGCAGCCAAAGCAGCAAAGGAGCTGTTTTTTTGATTGCATCCTTCAAAGAGATCACCTCGTCAGTAGTATTTATCGATCAGCGGCTCTGTCAAACGCTCAGTCAAGCCGAGCTCGGCGCACAGCGTCAAAACCGTATAGCGGTCGCGCACGGTATGCGCCAGGGCAAGCATCTGCCGCATTTGCTCGCGCGTCACGCCAATGTCACGAAAACGCACGGGGCAGCCCACACCCGCAAGCAGCTCGCGCACCCGGTCGGGCGAGGGCAAGGTATCCGCCAATGCCCATACCCTTTGCTGTTCGCGGCAAGGCACTCTTGCCATAGAGAGATAATGATACAGCTCTAGCGAGATCATGGTGCCCAGCCCGACCTTGACACCGTGCGCGGGAATGGGTAACCCGCGACGGGCAAAATCCATTTCCAAGAAATGCGACTGATGATGCTCGCTGCCGCTGGCAGGTCGCGAGTTGCCGCATAACGCCATGGAAAGCCCCGCCTTCAAAAGTGCGGATGTCAGCGTTTCGATCGCCTCGCTCTCATTACGCACAAGCCCCTCGTATGCACCCAAGCACGCTTCCCTTGCCTGCTCCATCATGGCAAACGCCTCCTTATGAATAGGCTCACCGTTGATGATATTCGAAAGCTGCCAATCGGCAAGGCAGGTATATTTGCCCACGATATCGCCAAAGCCCGCTGCCGTCATCTCGCGCGGCGCGGTTCTGATCACATCGGCATCTACCAGCACGTGCGCGGGCGGGTTGACCGTATCGGTGACCTTAAAGCCATCACGCATTAGCGCCGCACCTGCCGAGCAATAGCCGTCCATGCTTGCCGCCGTGGGCAGCACGCCCGAAGGAATACCCGCACGTGTGGCAACCGATTTTGCCATGTCGTTGAGCGTTCCGCTGCCGACAGCCAGCACGTACTCTGCTGCGTCTGCTGCCAGCTGCGCCTTGGCGCACTTGTCCTCGGTGGGCAGCAGCTGCTCGTCCGGATAAGGCACGTCGGTAATCTGACAGCCCGCGCCCTTGAGCTGCTCGCGGATCTCCTCTGCATAGGGAGCGGTGTTGACGTCGTACAAAATCGCCACGCGCTTGCCTGCCACAGCCAGCAGAAACGGTGTAAATCCGTTGTTTTGTTTGTATAAAATCTCAATACTCATCTTCAGACCCTTTCAAACGGATGATCGGGGTCGCCCGTCGCACGCCACAGCGTCACGTACGTGTACTGTCCGCGCTGCGCGTCAGCCCCCTGCTCGGAGAAATAATAGCGTCCGTCACCCAAAGCGCACATCCCCGTTGAGCCATAGGGGAAGTAGCTCTGCCCTGCAAGCGTCAAAAGCACGATCTGCTCGCCGTACGCTTCGTGCACACCCTGCACGGGTACCCTTGTGCCATCAATGACAAACATACTGTAATTTGAAAATTGCGGCTTTTTACCGGGATACACCGCCACCAGCCAGTTACCCGTATACGCATCGTATTCCAGATTTTGCACACCCCAGTTGGTGTTTCCCGTATGTAAAAAGCATTTTTCCGTGCTTTTTGCACCGATCCTGTGCATATTGTCCTGGCAAAGCGGCTGCGCCACCGTGTCCCACCACGCATCGGTGTCAAAGCACAGAATGACCTGGTAATCGTTGTCATCGCGTTCCACGTCACCGTACACACCGTAGCAGATCTGCAGGTATTGCTTGCCGTCACGTTTGCCCCAAAGAGGTCCGCGCGCCGTGCCGTCAATACCGCTGCAGGCGTATCTGTGCGGCAAAACCCTACCGCCCACCGTCACGCTCGCTTCAAAATCCGCCACCACCTCGGGCAGATAGACCGCACGCATCACGCCGTCGCGCTCCGCGTCCATATAGGGGCGGTCAATGCGGTCCACGTCAAAGATCGCGCAGTAAAAAGCGTTGGTTATCTGCTTGTCCGCAGCATCCAAGGCGCGCAGAATGCCCTTGCCGATGGCGTCGTTTTTATATTCCAGCGAGCCGTAGACCTTGCCGTCCTCTTCGCAGAAGTCGATGCACCCAAGATGCCCGATCAAGCCGTCCACGCTGCCGACCACGTTGCCCGCAAGAGCGGATTTGATCAGCTTGGTGGTAAAGGAATAGTAAACGTACCCCTTGACGGGATCGACCGCAATGCCCTGACAATGGCACGCGCCGTGATAACCCGAAAAAATGCTGCTTGGCAGTTCCATGTTGCGCTCCTTTGTGTGATATAAACTTATTATAACGCCAACATGGGTGAAAGTCAAGAATTTGCACAAATAATATGGCGCGCAAGAAAGGCGACGAATACCCCACGCGGGGGAGGCTTTTTTTGCGCGTCCACATCGTTTACAAATCCTCAGCGGGATGGACTAAACAGGGGCACCCGATCAAGGATGCCCCCAAAAAATCAGATCGTGCCGCTGACAATCAGCACAGTCTCGCCGGGCACAACTGCCACCGTACCGTCCGCGTTACGCGTAAAGGTAGCAGCAGGCACCGTGATCACACTCGGTGCGCTGGAAAACGCGCCCGTGAGCGCATTGTACGTGTAACCCGTTCCCGGTGTAAGCACCGCGCCGTCCAAAGTCACCGTCAGGTTTTCCAAGATGGGATCAAAGGTATCCGTCACCACCACGTTATCGGTTGCAACGGCTGCCGTGTTGCCAAAGTTGCGGATGACAAAGGTATAGGTCAGCGTACCGTTCTCAGGCACAGCCAGGGGCGAGAGCGACTTGGTAATCGTCAAGAGAGGTGCGTCAGATGTGATCACGGTCGCGCTGTCGCTCAAGGGTTCCAGCAAGCCGCCACCGCTGATCGTTGCAGTATTGGTGATTTCGGCATCCACGTCCAGGGGGGCGGCATCGGTGATCTCAGCCTCATACACCAGAGTGGTATTGCCGCCTGCGGGAACGGTAATGCCCTGCAGCACCAGCGGCTGCGTTTGCGTAGGAGTGAG
>JAGBXH010000126.1 GCA_017629395.1 Clostridia bacterium
ATGGCGTTGACCATATCGCCGCCGTGCGTGATGATGGGATGCACGCGGATCAATTCAGATTCACGGAAGGTTTCGCGGATGGCATTGACCGCGTTCAGACCGCAATTTGCCGCATAAAGCGCGTTGCAGCCCTCCCAGGGTGCGCCGCCTGCGTGCGATGCGCGTCCTTTATATACGATATTCTTGGCAATACAGCCCACAGAGCCGCCATCCACGGCATACGCGCCCGAGGTGTGCACCATAAACGCGAGATCCACACCGTCAAACAGTCCGCGCGACAAAAATTCGCTCTTGCCGCCAAAATACTTGATTTTGCCCTGCGCTTTGAGCGACGAGCGGTATTCGATCTCCAAAAGCTCCTCGGCAGGCACGGCACAAAGGCGTACCTTACCGCAAAGTCCTTCTAAAACGTCCGGCTCGGTCAGCGCAGCGGCAATACCGAGCAGCGTTGCACTTTGCGCATTGTGACCGCAGGAGTGCACCGCGCCCGTTTCGGGATCGGCATCGGGGTGCGCGGGGCAAATGATGGAATCCAGCTCCCCCAGCACCAAAAGCACAGGCCCTTCCCTGCCCGTGTCGATCTGCGCGGTAAAGCCGGTAATACCGTCCGCCTTGACGATATCATATCCCAGCTCTAAAAACTTCTCTTCCATATAAGCAGAGGTTTTGTATTCCTTGTACCCCGTTTCGGGATGCTGCCAGATGTACCGTTCGGCATCCAAAATCAGTGTTTTGTATTTTTCTACTGCTTGTACGATTTTTTCCATATCCGCACCAACCTTTTTTATGATAGTATCAGTCAAATTCATGCTTGTGATCCATAAAGAAATCAAAGTATCTGCGCACGTTCGGCAGCTCCGTCCATTTGCACACCTGCGCGGGATAGTCGTCAAGATTATAAATCTTTGCACGGGGCATGGAGAGAAACACGGGCGAGTGCGTAGCAATGATAAACTGGCTGCGCGTAGCGCGCGCCGTTGCGGCAATATAGTCGGCAAGCTCGATCTGTCGCTCGATCGACAAGCTGTTTTCAGGCTCGTCGAGAAAATACACCGCGTCCTCGTCTATGCGATCTAAAAAGTACTGCATGGCGGTCTCACCGTTGGAATGCAGATCAATATCCTGCACGACGCGCTTTTTGACATAGCTCGATTGCGATTTGCGCGGAGAAATGATCTCCCTGACCTCGCGCCATCTCTCATAGTCGTCAAGTCCTCGCAGCTGCCCGATCTCGGGGTTGCTCACCATTTCGTGATGCACCGAAACGTACCGATCAAACAGCTCGTTGCGCTGATCGTCAATGCCCTCGTTGATCGAGCGTGCCTTGAGTGCGTAATCAAACACGTCGTCGCTGGTCAGCACGAAAGAGGCGCGCGGCATTTTGGCATAGTTCACCGCGCACATGCCCACAAAGGTGTCAAACAGCGGTGCATCGTTGAAATCGGAGTAGCGCACAGCACCCATTTTGCGTGCCAGTACGTTGAGCAGCGTGCTTTTGCCCGAGCCGTTACCGCCGTAAAGCATGGTAATATCGTCAAATTTCATCTCACGCAAGCCCTTGTCCGGAAAAATCTTGAACGGATAAAACGTGCTAAAGCAGGTGCGCTTCTCGTTCTTGATGAATTCAATTTCCGCAATCTCGCTTGGCAAGATCATATTTCTTACGTATACCATGGGCTCACCTCCTCTCATGCGTCCATTATATCACATATTCCCATGCGCGTCAACAAAAAAGCAGGCTTTCGCCTGCTTTTTCGGTAATGCAATCATTTAATGATATCACCCACGCCACCGAGCACGTATTTGGGACGGTAGGGGAAGTTGTCAATGTCCTCGCGTGAGGTCACACCGCTGAGCACCAGCACGGTGTCCACGTTGGATTCAATGCCTGCGATGATATCGGTATCCATTCTGTCACCGATAAACGCAATATCACTACTGTGGCAACCCAGCATTCTAAGACCGTGGCGTAACATCAAGGGGTTGGGCTTGCCCACAAAATAGGTCTTTTTGCCCGTTGCGATTTCAATGGGAGCTACCAGCGAGCCGGTCGCGGGCATAATTCCCTTCTCGGTCACACCAATGGTGTCTGGATTTGCACCGATCAGCTTAGCACCGTTGTTAACAAGCGCGATTGCCTTTTCCAGCTTTTCAAAGCAATAGGTACGCGTTTCCCCGATGACCACGTAATCGGGATTGATGTCGTTCATATAAATACCCTTATCGTAAAGAGCCTTGGAAAGAGCCGCCTCACCGATGACGTATGCCGTGCAGCCCGGAGCCTGCGCGTGCAAAAACTCCGCAGTCGCCATAGCGCTGGTGTAAAAATGGTCGGCGGAAACGCTCAGTCCCATGCGCTCCAGCTTCATGCTCAGCTCATGCGGCGTTCTTTCGGGGCTGTTGGTCAGAAACACAAACTTCTTATCGTGCTCGATCATCCAGTTCACAAATTCGCGAACGCCCTCTAA
>JAGBXH010000127.1 GCA_017629395.1 Clostridia bacterium
ATAGCGGTTGCATCGTAAGCCGTAAAAACCGTTGCATTCCCTGCCTCGTCGCGCAATCTCAGC
This sequence comes from Clostridia bacterium, assembly GCA_017629395.1. Classification (GTDB taxonomy): domain Bacteria; phylum Bacillota; class Clostridia; order Oscillospirales; family CAG-272; genus SVQP01. The sequence goes on from JAGBXH010000127.1 coordinate 64, forward strand.
CGCCAGAGTGCGGTGGGTGCGGCAATGCGCTCCTTGCCGCCAAGAAAAAGCGAGGTCAGGTGACCCGCAGAAAAATCCACGGTCAGGGTCATATTGGAAAATTGCAAGGTTCGCATAGCTGTCTCCTTTGATAAATGGTCTTACCTGCATTATACCACATCTTTGGCAACTTTTCAATCTACTCTTGCAATATTTTACCGTTTATGTTATACTGATACAGTGCTCGGCACAATGATTGATGGAAGGATAGAACACATGAAAAAACTGCAAAAATCCTCCGAGCTGCTCTGGCTGTTCGGCATCATATTCGTTGCATTTGGCGTTGCTATCTGCTCCAAGGCTGATTTGGGCGTTTCCATGATTGCCGCGCCCGCGTTCGTCATTCAGGAATTTCTCTCCCGCTTCTGGCAGGGATTGAGCGTGGGCATGACCGAGTACCTCATTCAGGGCTTGCTTTTGCTGATGCTCTGTTTAGTCATCCGTCGCTTCCGCTGGCACTATCTGCTCGCCTTTGCAGTTGCCGTGATTTACGGATACACGCTTAATTTCTTTTTGTGGGTGTTGGGCGGCATCAGCTTTGACGCTGTCTGGCTGCGTTGGGTCATGCTGATTGTGGGAGATGTGATCACGGGCTTTGGCGTTGCCTGCTTTTTCCGCACGTATATGCCGCTGCAGGTGTACGAGCTGTTCGTTGCCGAGCTGGCAAACCGCTTTTCCTTGAAGATCGGGCGTGTGAAAGGCATTTTTGACTACATGTTGCTCACTCTTTCGCTGCTTATGGCGTTGCTGCTTTTTGGCGACGTGACAGAGTTTGATTGGTCAACGATCTACTTCGCAAGCTTCCACAGCATCGGGCTTGGCACGCTGGTCACAACGCTGATCAACTCCCCCATCATTACGCTGATGGGCAAACTGCTTGATTTTCTCTTTGACCCCACTCCCCTGCTCCCCAAGCTCCAAAAAGCTTTACGCCGCGATTGAAAGGAGTCCCTTATGAATAACGTAGAACGAAGAGATGCAGAAATGCTTTATATGTTTGATCGGGATACCGCTGTGCAAATGAAGCAGGCACGCCTGCTTTTGAACACGCTCAACAAAGCGGATTACACCGATTACGATACCATTCGCCGTACGGTTGCGCAGCTGCTTGGCGGCTCGGATGACACGACCATGATCAATCCGCCCTTTTACTGCGATTACGGCAAGAACATTTTCGTGGGCAAAAACTTTTTTGCCAATTTCAACTGCACCATTCTGGACGTTGCCAAGGTCACCATCGGAAACAACTGCTTTCTTGCCCCCGGTGTGGGCATTTATACGGCAGGTCACCCCATTCATCCCGAGATCCGTAACACGGGCTACGAATACGGCGTTGGCATCACCATTGGCGATGATGTATGGATCGGCGCGCAAAGCGTCATCTGCCCCGGCGTGCATATCGGCTCGGGTGTGGTCATCGGTGCGGGCAGCGTGGTCACGCACGATATTCCCGATATGGTGGTGGCAGCGGGCAATCCTTGCCGCGTCATTCGCCCTATCACCGACGAGGACAAGCTGTATTATTTCAAAAACAGAAGGATCGATCCCGAAATTCAAGCGATCCTGCAAGCAAACGAATAAAGCGCAAGACCGAGCACGCAGGCTCGGTCTTGCGCTTTTATCTGTTACTTTTTCAATTTCTTGGGTCTGCGGATTCTGTTAAGCTGCTTGTTAAGCTTGAGCAGCTCTTCCTTGGTGAAGTTGACGTTCGCCATACCGATCATGGAAGACAGACGCAGCACGGTAAATCCGCCCATCATCTGCATCATGCCCTTGAGAGCCTTGCGATCCAGCTTAATGGTAAATCCGCCGCTCTTCTTCTCTTCCGTTCCGTCGTTCTTCTTGCTTTCCTTCTTGCCTGCATCCATCTTTTTCTTGATGAACAAGCCCATACGCAGCAGCCAGAGCTTGCCGCGCAGGCAGGTGGTAATGTCGCTGATATTATCATTGAGCGAGAAGCGACCGGGCTTTTCCACAACGTCAAACCAGTTGAGCACCGCACCAACCTCGCGCAGCACGTAGTCCATGTTCATTTCGTCTACCTTGCGGATCTTGCCTTGGTCGCAAAGATCGCCCGCCTTGGCAACAATGGTGCTCTCGCCTACGTTCTTGACGTCGAAATA
>JAGBXH010000128.1 GCA_017629395.1 Clostridia bacterium
CATTGACGCGACCATTGCGTACCACAAGACCATCGGCAACAAGAAGTTCATCATTCCCGGTGAGGATCTGAGCACGCTGGAAAAGATCGATCGCTTTGCTTCTATCGTCAACGCGGCTATTCCCAAGATGGCAGAGGCAGGTATCGAGGTTGGCTATCATAACCATTCTCACGAGTTTGTGGTCATGCCCTGGGGCTCTACCATTCACTCCGAGCTGGAGAAGAGATGCAACGTCTTCTTTGAGATCGATACCTACTGGGCGTTCAATGCAGGTCTTGATCCCATTGCGGTCATGAACAGACTTGCAGACAGATTGCGCGTCATTCACTTAAAGGACGGTCACATGGGCGGACAGGGCAAGGCTCTGGGCGAGGGTGACGCACCCGTCAAGGCGGTACGCAAGAGAGCGATTGAGATGGGTATTCCCATGGTCGTGGAGAGCGAGACCTTGACACCTACCGGCATTGAAGAGGTCGGCAGATGCATCAAGTTCCTGCGCGCATGCGACGCAGAGGACTAATTCAAGAAAAAAAGAGGCTGCTGCGGCAGCCTCTTTTCTCTCGAAAAGTTTTGATCAAACTTTTTCAAAAGTTTGCGCAGGTCGAGGGCGCGCAGCCCTCGTCGCTCGTCGCAACGAGCGAAACTTCCCAAACGGCGTTTAATTTCGCGCAGCGAAATATGTTCTTCTTTGCAACTCCTTGCTCAAAAAGAACGGAGAGGACTTTCTCAATGTGCAGCCCCAAGTCTGTAGGGGCGACCATTGATCGTCCGATGTGTTCGGTTTGGAGTGTAATGCATGCCCCCACATATGGTTTTTGTGTCGCAGCAATCGGAGCATGGAAACAGTTGGTTTGGCGACCATTGGAGTTTGCATGAATATTATACATCCGTTCGGGTGTAATGTCAATACAACCGAATGGATGTATGCTATAATCTCCTTAATGAACAAAATGGGGGATTGCAGATTATGAAATATTACCAAAGATTAACGGATCTCAGGGAAGATGCGGAAAAGACGCAATCGCAAATTGCCGAGTTGTTACACACCACACAACAGCAATACAGCAGATATGAGCGTGGCTTGCGTGAAATTCCCTTTGGACATATGATCACCTTGGCGAAATATTATAACGTATCGCTGGATTATCTTGCAGGATTGATCGATACGCCGCGCAAATTGCGATAATTACAACGTAAAGCAGGAGTCACCTTGCGGTAACTCCTGCGTTTTTTTGTTTATGACTCAACGGGATCAAGCGTGATCGACTGTACCAAGATCGATTCACCCTCCTTGCAGCCGTCGAAGAAGTCGAAGCGGATCTGGCTGAGCGTGCCGCTCCAGTAAGGCTTGCCTGCAAGATTGATGGTTACGGTATGCCACTGGCCGTCGGCTACCATATTGTATTTCTGCGAAGCGGCTTCGGCAGGATTGGGATTTGCACCGGTCATAAAGAACATCTGACCGCGGGTCTGGCTGACACCGGGCTCGAGCTTATAGGTCAGCGTGATCGACTTGTATTTCGAGGTATCGATCGCGCCCGCTACGTAGCTCAAGTAAATCAGCGGGTCTTCGCCGGTGGCGGCAGTACAAACAAGCCCCTCGTCAGTCATCTTGTAGGATGCATTGTTAAGTGAAGCGATGACGCGCGATGCCTGTGCGTCCGTAAAGTCAATGTTCTCGTAGGAAAGAGGCTTTTCGGGAGCGACGACCGTGACCTTTGCCACGTAGGAGAAGTTTGCGCACTTGACCTTGACCTCGTGCGTGCCGGAAACGACGGGGTATACCACTCCGTCATCGGTGACGCGGATCTTGGAGCTGTCAAATTCGTAGGTAATGCCGTGCTCAGCACCCCAAGCCTCGATCCAGGTCGCGTTATCGTAGGAAATGATGGATTTGATCTGGGGGTTGAAGGAAAGGGGATCGGTGTGGTCAAGACGGTAGGTGTCGGTCACGAAGGGAACTAAGCCCGTTACGTCATCCTTAGCAGCCTTTTTGTCGTAGACCTTGATGCAGATCTGCGTGATCATGCCGCGCCACTCTGCCGTCACGACGGTCGATCCCTCGCCCACAACGGTCAGAACCAAGGAGCCTTCCTTTGCCTTGACCACGTTTTCATCGTAGCCGTACAGCTTGATCTCCTCTGCATAGTTGCGCAGATCCTGCCATTTGTTCTGGAAGGTCGTGCAGGCGTACAGCTCAAGCTTGACCGAGTGAGAGCGTGAGGAAACGTACATGACGTCATGGTTGCGCGGAGAGATCGCTACAAAGTCCAGCGTATCGGGATCGCGCGTGTCGCGTTCGGTGTTTGCTTTGATATTTTGCTCCTTGAGCTCGCTAAAGTCAATTTGGTCGGTCAAAGAGAGGGTGAACTCTTGCACGCGGGTGTTCCACACGCCCCAGTCGGGACCGTAAGCGTAGGCTGCAAAGGTGGGCATACCCTTGACGATATGACCGTTCTTGCTGCCTGCCATACCCGAGTTGTGGCAGTAGTGGTATACGTTCTTCTTGACGACGTCCACGCGCTCAAAGGTAATGCCGTCGTTGGATTCATAGAAAGCAAGGTAAGAATCGGGGCTCAGGCGCGAGTCGGTGCAAATAGCAAGGAACTTGCCGTATTCCTCCACGTACTTGACGTCAATGGAGTCATTAGAGCCGTTGCCAACCGCAATGCCGTGCTGCTGCATGGTGGCGGGCCAGTTTTCGTCCAGCGCATCTGCAGTGGAAACCAAGGTGTAGTGACCGCCTGCGCTGGAGAGGGTGTAGTACATATACAGCGTGCCGTTGAGCTCCACGAAGCTGATCTCACCGTTGCCCCAGATGCTCTGCGGCTCGGTGAAGAACACAATGGGCTGCGGCTTGTCGCCGCCCCAGCCGCTGCCGTTCCACTTTTCAAAGGGACCGTCGGGATTTTCGGAGCGCGCCACGTAAATGCAGTTGTCGCACATGTTGGCATTGACCGTGGAGGTGTAGCCGATGTAGTAGTAGCCGTTGAAGTAAATGACGCCGGGGTCACAGCAGGAATAGTGGTCGTAGCTGTCGGGCGTGGGCTGCAGCACGCACTTTTCCTCGGTCCAGGTCTTGCCGCCGTCGGGGGAGTGCTTGTAGGAGATCCAGTCCCATTGCTCGTGTCCGCAGCCGGTCATGGCAAACCACGCGTCCATGGTGCCGTCCTCGTTGACGATGATGGAAGCGCCGTAGCGGTAGCCTGAGTTGAGGATCGAGGGGAGCTTGTAGATATCGTAGCCTGTGTCGGCTTCGATCGACACGTTGATGTGCTTGTCGGGATCGGGCGTGACCAGCTCGATATTCTGCTCGACCAGCACGTCGCAGCTCTCTGCCATCTTGCCGTCGGCAATTGCGTTTGCAAGGACGTAATCCACAGCTGCCAGCATGCCGTTTTCAATGGAGGCTGCAAGGGTGAGCTTGTTGCCCTCGCGCTTGACGGCATAGCCGTTGTAGCCGATCTTGTCCGCGTCAAAGCCTGCCTCTGCGGGCTTGCCGCAAATCAG
>JAGBXH010000129.1 GCA_017629395.1 Clostridia bacterium
AAAATCAAAATCCGCCCACACGCCCAAGCATGCAAAGCCCGCGCGGTCAAGTGCCTCCTGAATCTCAGAAAGCTCATAGCAGCGCTCGGTCTGCACCTCGTCGGCCCTTGCAAAGCTGCCGTCGGCATTTTGCTCAAACAGCGACAAATAAAACTGACACAGCTTTGTTTGCGGATCATAGGCATTTTGCCAACCGCAATAAATTTCCTTTTTGTTGCCTTGCTCGTCCTCCATCTCGTCTTCCAGAATATAGGCGCGGTCGCCGTACACCTCACAAAAGCGATAGGGGGTATTCATGTCAAACAAAAACAAGCCGTCCGGGTCAAGGTAATTGTGCACGCAGGCAAAGCAAGCGTCCAGATCTCCGTCACCCGTCATATAGTTCAAGCTGTCCAGACAGCAGGTCACAGCACCCACCGTGCCGTACAGCTCAAAAGCACGCATATCCTGCAGGATAAACAAGGGACGCTTTTCCAGCTCCTCGTCCAGATCGCTAGCCAGCATTGCCTCGCACAGCATATCCTCGCTACTGTCCGCACCGATCATATCGTAGCCGCGTCGCGCAAGCTCCAAGGTCATCCTACCCGTGCCGCAGGCAAGATCCAGCAGCAAAACGGGGCGCGCGGGCAGATATCTGTCAAAACAGACCTCAAAAAAATCCGCCCACGCGCTATAATCCAGCTCTGCGTTGAGTTTGTCGTATACGCGCGCAATTGCGCCGTAGCCGTCATACGCCGTCATATAAATTTCTCCGTTTTTCTCTCTTTTCAATATCGTCGAGTACCTTCAGATATCCCTCGCTGCTGTACTTGAGGCAACGGTTGACACGGCTGATGGTTGCAGTGCTCAATCCGGTGGTAGCCGCAATTTCGTTATAGATATGTCCGTCGCGCAGCATTTTGGCTGCCTGCATACGTCTGGACATCTCCTGCAGCTCGGCAGGCGTACAAAGATCGGCAAAGAAATCGTAGCAGTCCTCCACAGTCTCCAATGTCAGTATGCCCTTAAACAAATAGGTCAGCTTTTCGTCCTTATTGACGTTACCCATAACATCCTCCGTTTTTTGTATTTGGGGGAAATGCGTGAATTTGTACAAAAAGTTTGTCATATACCTAAAAATATTATAACATCTTATAATTGATATGTAAAGAGTATTTTTTGAAATTTTACAAATTTCTTTGCGGAAATTTTAGTAACAAATCATTGAGAAACGTCAATTTGTTATTGACTTTGCTGTCAAATCGTAGTATAATATATGGTATCGGAACGAATTTTTACCAATCGGGAGTTAATAATGGAAATTAAAGTTGGAAAAAAGATCAAATTGCTCAGAAAAAAGAACGATGTTACGCAGGACAAGCTGGCAGCACACCTTGGTGTGACCCCGCAGGCAGTTTCCCGTTGGGAGAGCGAGACCTGCTACCCCGACATTGAGTCCCTGCCCGCCATTGCCGACTTTTTCGGCGTCAGCATGGACGAGCTGATGTGCTACGACTCCTTGCAAAAGGAGCAGAAGGTGGCAGAGTACATTGAAAAGGTTGAAGCACTGTACGACCGCGACGAGCTTGCCGAAGCACTGGCACTTTTGCGCGAGGCAGTAGCCGAGATTCCCTCCTCCTTTGAGCTGCAGCTGGAGCTGGCATCCACCCTTTCCGCCATCAACGCAGACGGCAAGCCCCGCCGCGCGGACATGCAGGAGGCGGTTTCTCTGTGCGTACATATCTTGGAGGATTGCACCGACGATTTGTTGCGCGACCGCACCAAAAAGACGCTTTGCGACATTTATTCCCACCAGCTGGGCGACGACGAGCGCGCGCAGGACATTGCAAACAAGCTGCACAGCATGAGCTTTTCCAAGGAGATCGTCAAGGCGACCGTGCTGACCGGTGAGG
>JAGBXH010000130.1 GCA_017629395.1 Clostridia bacterium
AGAAGACGCTGATCACCAAGTGCAGAATGCTTGGCAAGCGCGTCATTACCGCAACCGAGATGCTTGAGAGCATGATCTATAATCCCAGACCCACCAGAGCCGAGATCTCCGACGTGGCAAACGCCGTATACGACGGCACCAGCGCGATCATGCTGTCGGGCGAGACCGCTATGGGTAAATACCCCGTGCAGACCGTGCAGGTCATGGCAAAGATTGCGGAAACCACCGAAAACAACATTGATTATACCGATATTTTCTACGGCACCGAGTTCAAGATCAAGAACACGGTGGACGCCATTTCGCACGCAACCTGCGCGGTTGCCATCGATATCGGCGCGAAGGCGATCGTAGCGTGCTCGCTCTCGGGCATGACCGCACGCATGGTCTCGCGCTTCCGCTGTCCCGTTGATATCATTGGGCTTACCACCGATGAGAGCACGTACCGCAAGCTCGCGCTTTCCTGGGGCGTCACTCCCGCGCTGTGCGAGAAGTACCCCTCGACCGACGTGCTGTTCTACACCGCTACCAAAATGGCACCTAAGCTGCTTCCCATGGCAAAGGGCGACAGCATCGTTATCACGGGCGGCGACACCACGGGCGTGTCGGGTAAGACCAGCTTGATCAAGGTGGAGCAGATCTGATGAGCAATGTGAGAAAACGCATTTATGCACTCGTGGATCCCGCGGAAAAATGGGGAAGGATCGATACGATCTACGATTTTGTCATGATGCTGGCTATTGTGATCAGCATCGTGCCGCTGGCGTTCAAGGAGGAGCACGCGCTTTTTGATTGGTTTGAATACGTAACGGTCGCGCTGTTCATGCTGGACTATTTACTGCGCCTTATCACTGCGGATTACAAGCTGGGCAAGGGTGTGCTGTCATTCTTCCTCTATCCGCTGACGCCCTTTGCGCTGGTGGATCTGCTGTCTATCCTGCCCTCGCTGACCATGCTGCACAACGGCTTCCGCCTGCTCAGACTGTTCAGACTGCTCAAGACCTTAAAGGTGCTGCGCACCTTCAAATTTCTGCGCTACGCCAAGAGCTTTGAGGTGATCGTCAACGTCTTCAAAAAGCAAAAGAGAATTCTGATGGCGGTAGCAACCACGGCTGTGGCGTACGTGCTGATTTCTGCACTTGCGATCTATAACGTCGAGCCTGAATCCTTTGACTCGTTTTTCGACGCGGTGTATTGGGCAACCATCTCACTGACAACGGTGGGGTACGGCGATATTTATCCCGTGACCACAGTTGGCAGGATCGTGACTATGATCTCGTCGGTGTTTGGCATTGCCATTATCGCGCTGCCCTCGGGCGTCATTACTGCAGGGTATCTGGAGGAGATGAGCAAGAAGGACAAGGATGGGACGGCGGAGCACGAAGAGGATCGGGATACCGACGCGTAAAAATCTCCGAAACGATAGGAGAACGTATATGAAAAAAACCACCAAAGCAACAGCGCTTGCGCTGGCACTCCTTTTGTGCTTTTGTGTGCTTTGCACGGCAGCGTGCGAGCAAGGCACGGGAGAAGGGGAGGATACTGCATCGGCTGCGGACGGCAGGGTAACTTATCGGGTCCGGGTTGTGGACGGGGACGGTGCGCCCGTCGCGGGCGTTGCCGTGCAGTTTTGCGACGATAACGGCTGCCGTATGCCCATTGCCACGAATGCAGAGGGCATTGTGACCTTGACCGAGATTCAAAGCAACTTTCACGTCACGCTTGTATCCGTTCCCGAGGGCTATGTCCCCGATACCACCGAATATGATTTTGACGGCGCAACCGAGATGACCGTGACGCTGCAGGCAGAATGATTTGCCAAGGGCAAAATAAAAGACAGACCGATGGGGCTGCGGAAATAACGGAAAAATAGCAGGAATTTGTTCGATTTTGAGCAGATTCCTGCTTTTTTATGCAATGCAGCAAATTTCGTTGCCGCATTTGCGTCATAAATCCATTCTATTCGCACTCTCCCCCCTGCGCTTGGAACAAGCCTGCGCCAGCCTTCCCCCCTCCCGGAGGGGGGCTTTGAGAGTAACATCGCATTTTTCTGAACTGATACTCAACCGACAACGGTAACTTGAGTTGCCGAAATCTGTGTGAAAACCAATATTTCAGCGGTTAACTTGAAAATGAGTGAGCGGATAACTGACATAGCCCCCCTCCGGGAGGGGGGAATATCAGCGCTGCCCTGTGCCAAGCGCAGGGGGGAGAGCGCGAATACAATCGGTTTCTGCGCGTAATATCCCCATAGCAAAAGCAGAAGCCCACTAAAGACTTCTGCTTCACATATTTTCACCGTTAATTTGTCAGCCCCATGGGGCTATTTTTTGTTTCAGTTTAATCGTTGGTCTTGATATACTTCGCGCCTGCAACCACGTAATTGATGCCCGACCAAACCGTGAACACCAGCATAAATGCGGTGGTTGTAAAGGAAATGGGCATATAGGTTGCCATAAAGCCGTCAGCTCCGATGCCGGCATAGATCAGGGGCTCAATGATGACCGAGCAGATGCAAAGAATCTGCGAAACGGTCTTGATCTTGCCAAGAATATTGGCTGCAATGACCTTGCCATCTCCCTGCACGGCAAGCAGACGAATGCCCGTCACTGCCAGCTCGCGGAAGATGACCGCAACCGTGGTCCAGACAAACAGCGGATGAATGAATTCGTAATCGCTCTTATAAAGGATCATGAGCATGGCACCGATGACCATCAGCTTGTCTGCCAGCGGGTCCATGAATTTGCCGAAATTGGTGACAAGCCCGTTTTTGCGTGCGATCATGCCGTCCAAAAAATCGGTGATCGAGGCGAGGATAAAGAGCGAAACACCTGTGATATTGCACGCTACGTGCACCGTGGGGGCAAGCTCTAACAGCTCGGGCAGCGCCATTGCTACCATGAAAAAGGGAACCATAATGAGTCTGAGCAGCGTTAACTTGTTGGGAAGATTCATTTTCATGTGTGTGTCCTCCTGTTATTGGATTTGTACTGCCTCTCCGAACAAATCGTAGTCCACCACGTCCGAGATCTGTACGTCTACGTAAGAGCCGGGCATGGGGCGGGGGAAGGCGCGGAAATAGACCTTGCCGTCAATATCGGGGGCGTCTGCGTCGCTTCTGCCGTAGCAGGTCTCGCTGACAGGATCATAATCCTCGCAAAGCACGCGCACGACCGTACCGATCTTGCGCTCGTTGAGCTCTGCGCCGATCAGCATCTGCTCCTTCATAATGATGTCGTATCTGTCCTGCTTGACCTGCTCGTCGATCTGATCGGGGAAATCATATGCAGGGGTGTCTTCCTCGCGGGAGTAGGTGAATACGCCCAGGCGGTCAAAGCGCGCCTCTTTGGTGAACTCGCAAAGCTCAAGGAAGTCCTCTTCGGTCTCACCGGGGAAGCCCACGATGAAGGTGGTGCGCAGCGTCATGCCGGGAATGGTACGCAGGCGAGCAATGGCGTCCTTGATCATGGCGCTGTCGCCGTGGCGGTTCATTGCCTTCAGCATGTGGTCGCTGATGTGCTGAATGGGCATGTCGATATACTTGATGATGCGGTCGTTGTCGCGGATCTCGGCAACAAGGGCATCGGTGATCTTGTCGGGGTAGCAGTAAAGCAGGCGCAATCTCACGCTCTTGGTCGCGTCGGTAATGGCGCGCAGCAGCTTGTCCAGGCGGTATTCACCGTACAGGTCAAGACCGTAGCGCGTGATATCCTGCGCAATGATGGAGATCTCGCGTGCGCCCAGCTGCTCCAGCTGTACGGCTTCCTCCACCAGCTCCTCGATGGGTCTGGAGCGGAACTTGCCGCGAATACCGGGGATGGCGCAGTACGCGCAGCGGTTGTCGCAACCCTCGCCAATCTTTAAGTAGGTGGCGTATTCGGGCGTGGTCAGCACGCGGTCGCCGCCAAGCGCGACGGTGTTTTTATCTTCCTTGGAGAAATATTTTTGGGGAATCTTTGCGGTGACGGTCTGGATGGCTTCCACAATGTTGTGGATCGAGCCAACGCCCAGCACGGCATCCACCTCGGGCATTTCTTCAATGATCTGCTCACCGTAACGCTCGGCAAGGCAGCCCGTGACGATGATCGCCTTGAGATCGCGGTGCTCCTTGAGCCACGCTACGTCCAGAATATTGTCAATGGCTTCTTTCTTTGCGCTTTCGATAAAGGCGCAGGTATTGACGATGATAACGTCCGCCTCAATGTCCTCGGGCGTGATCTCGTAGCCTGCCTCTGCCACGTGATGCAGCATGACCTCGGTATCCAGCTGGTTTTTGCAGCAGCCAAGCGAAATAAAACCGACTTTCATAAATCTATAACCTCGTTTTCGTAGTTTACCAACTTACATTATAACATATACGGGGGAAGTTGTCAAGACACCACCATACGGACGAGCCCATGATTGAAAGTTTTTGCGTCGCTTTTCTCAAAAAGCGACCGCCCATCCAAGGGCGCGCAGCCCTTGGTCGCGCCCGCAGGCGCGAAATATTTCCAACGCTGTTTCATTTCGCGCAGCGAAATATGTTCTTCTTTGCAGCTCCTTGCTCAAAAAGAACGGAGAAAAGTACCTCAATGTAAAAAACGAACTTTTGTAGGGGAGGAACGATGTTGGTTAACTGTTGGGGCGAGATGTGAGAAAACTGTTTCCGTTCTTTCTTTGAGCAAGTAGGCACAAAGAAAGAACCAAAGAAATGCCGAAAAGGAGGTTTCGCGCCTGCGGGCGCGACTTGGGGCTCTGCCCCAAGACCCTGCGACCTTTTTGAAAAAAGGTCGAGCAAAAACTTTTATCGATTGGGCTTGCCCGTAGGTGGTGTCTTGACAATTCGCCAAAAATGCGCTATAATTTTCTTTGTATGACTTTATTTACGGAGGACCTATGGCACTTCTCAAACCCAATAGATTTATAGGCGACAAGGCGTTTTATAAAACGTTGATCGCGGTCGCCCTGCCCGTCATGCTGCAAAACGGCATTACGGAGTTCGTTTCACTGCTCGACAATATCATGATCGGGCATACCGGCACCGAGCAATACAATGCCGTCGTCATCGTCAACCAGCTGGTGTTTGTCTACGTGGTCTGCGTATTCGGCGCGCTTGCGGGCGCGGGAATCTTCTCCGCCCAGTTCCACGGCAACAAGGATAACGAGGGCGTGCGCAATTCCTTCCGCTTCAAGCTGTACGCTGCAGGTGTCGTGCTGGCGGTGGCAGCATTCCTGTTTGGCTTTTTCGGAAAAGAGCTGATCTCGCTCTATCTGCACGATACAGACGCGGCAAGC
>JAGBXH010000131.1 GCA_017629395.1 Clostridia bacterium
AGGCGACTTGGGGCGCTGCCCCAAGAGCCCCGGTCGCTTTTTGCAAAAAGCGACGCAAAAACTCTCGTGAATGTGTCGTCCGTAGGGGGAAGCGACGCAAAAACTCTCGTGAATGTGTCGTCCGTAGGGGAAAAGCGACGCAAAAACTCTCGTGAATAGGTTGTCCGTAGGGGAAAAGCGACGCAAAAACTCTCGTGAATGTGTCGTCCGTGTGGGTCAATTCCCCTTAATCTTCTTCCAATACTCCGCTGCCGCTTGTTCGGTCTTATTCTCGGCGGGAATATAGTATTTTTTGTCCTTCAGATCGTTGGGCAGATACTGCTGGCGCACGTAATGACCGGGAAAATCGTGCGGATACTGATATCCCTTATTCAAGGGGCTTTGCAAATGCTCGGGAATATCTGTTCCCTTTCCTGCCCTGACGTCCTCAAGTGCCATGTCCAACGCGATATGCGTGGAATTGGATTTGGGTGAGGTGGCGAGGATGATCGCCGCATTCCCCAAGGGAATTCTCGCCTCCGGCATGCCCAGCTCTTTTGCCGATTCACAGCACGCACGCGTAATTGCCGCTGCCATGGGGTACGCCGCTCCGATATCCTCGCTGGCGATGACCTGCAAGCGTCTGCAGACCGAGATCAGCTCGCCCGATTCCAGCAATTTTGCGGTATAAAACGCCGCTGCGTCGGGATCTGAGCCGCGAATCGACTTCTGCAGGCAGGATAAAAGATCGTAATGCGCGTCGTCACCGTAATTGCCGATGCCGCTCTTGAACGCGTCCGCATGCTCGCGCAAAATTTCCTCGTCAGCCGAGAAAAATGCGTTTTCAAACAGACCGATCGCGCGTCTGACGTCACCGCCCGCCGCCTTTGCCACGTAGCAAAGCAGCTCGTCTGATGCGGTCTTTTGCGTGCCGTGCTCCTCGTTGAGATAATCAAGTGCCCGCCTTAGCATTTTTGCACCGCTTGTTGGCGGTACGGGCTTGAATTCAAACAAGGAAGAGCGCGAAATGATAGCGTTATAGACGTAAAAATGGGGATTTTCCGTGGTGGATGCGATCAGCGTGATGCGACCGTCCTCCATATATTCAAGCAGCGTTTGCTGCTGCTTTCTGTTAAAATACTGAATCTCGTCCAGATACAAGAGGATACCTCCCGAGCCGAACACGTTGTTCGTTTCGGCAATGATATCCTTGATATCCTGCGTGGAGGCGTGCGTGGCGTTGAGCTTGCGGAATTGCATGCCCGATGCTGCCGCTATTGCCGATGCTGCGGTGGTTTTTCCCGTGCCGGGAGGGCCAAAAAAGATCATATTCGTGATCCTTCCCCCTGCCAGCATACGGCGCACGACGCCTTTAGCACCGAACAAATGTTCTTGTCCGACGATTTCGTCCAGCGTTTTGGGGCGGAGAATGTCCGCCAGCTGCATATTTCTCATGCGTGAGATCCTCTGCAGGCGTCCACAAAGGAGCTGAATACTCTTTGCATGGCGGGAGAGCTTTGTCTGAAGATCTCGGGATGCCATTGTACTGCAAGGAAATATTTGTGTCCCGGCATGTGCGCTGCTTCGATATAGCCGTCCTCGCTGATTGCGTCCACGGCAAGCGTGGGAGCAAGCTCCTTGACGTTCTGATGGTGGAAGCTGTTGACTAACAGTGCGGTCTGCCCCGTCAATGCGTGCAGCATGCTGCCCTTGGTGATTTTGACGGGCTGCTCGGTGACGGTGCCCGGCGTGGGAGTTTGTCTGTGACCGTCGATATGCTGATACAGCGTGCCGCCCTCGGCTACGTTGAGCAGCTGAATGCCGCGGCAGATGCCCAAAATGGGCTTTTCTGTGGCTTTTACGTGCTTGTAAAGCGACAATTCAAAGGCATCGCGGTCGCTGTCGATCTCTACGCTGTCAAATTGCTTGACCTCGCCGTAGCGCGCGGGATCCATATCGTCGCCGCCGCCGAACAGAAATCCGTCGAACACCTCTGCGTATTCGGCAAGCTTGTCCTCGTCCTCGGTATACGCCAAAAATACGCCGTTACCACCCGCCTCCCAAACGGAATTGAGGTAATTTTGGCTCATGGCGATGCGTCCCTCGGGCGTTTTGGAGCAGGTAATGCCGATCAAGGGTCTTTTGTTCATGAATTTCACCTTGCTTTCAGTGATAATTTGCCTCGGGCGTCATGATCCCCACGAAGTTGTCCAGCATGCGCAGCACGTCGGGCAGAATGAAGATGACGAACAGCGAGAGCAGCAGCGCAACGCCTATGGCGATGAGTATCGTGCCGACTCCCGAGCCCTTTTTGTCATAGCGCACGTCGGCTGCATAGGATGCTTCCTTGGAAATATAAAACGTGTCGGTTTCGTAATTGATCCTGTACGCCACGCTCTTGAACGGGGGGCTTTCCTTGGTGGCGTTTTGCTCGTATTCTGCTCTCTTTTTGGCAATTTCCTGCTCGTATGCCTGCTTTTGCGTGCACACGACGACCTTGGAAAGAGATCCTGAGCGCAATGCGCCCCGTACGGCGGCGTTTTTGCGAAATCCCAGCTGATATAAGGTCTTTGCGCTTTCGGGGGTGTAGCATTCCTCGTAGATCAGCTTGCGCACGAACTCGCCAAGGCCTCTTTTTTCATAAACCCCGAGGATGGCTGCCAGCACGATGCCGAAGCACAGCGCAACGATTGCCCAGGACAGATTGATGACGCCTGTGCCGCCGATCGAGATATCCAGATTTTCATATTGCGAGATATCCAGCGTGAAATATTTGTCTGTAAAATATTCCCACAGCTCCTCGATCAGCGTCGGCTGCTTGGAGGCGTCATTGCTCAGATTGGAGAATGTGCGAAATAATCCGGACATTGATGTCCTCCTTTCTAAAAATAGAACAAGTGTTCTGTGATTTTGCGGTATTTTTGCGGAAAATTACTTAATAACGTCCAGACCAATGTACTTACGCAGGCAATCGGGTACGTTGACCGAGCCATCCGCGTTCTGGTTCTGCTCTACCAGTGCGGGGAAAATACGGCTGGTTGCAAGTCCGGAGCCGTTGAGGGTGTGTACGTACTCGATCTTACCGTCTGCACGGCGTACGCGCATCATACCTCTGCGTGCCTGATAGTCGCGCGCGTTGGATACGGAGGAAACCTCCTTATAACCGTTCATGGAAGGAATATTGATCTCAATATCGTAGGTTCTTGCCATGGATGCGGAGCAGTCCTCTGCTGCGAGCTTGACGGTTCTGAAGTGGAAGCCCAGACCCTTGACCAGGTTTTCTGCGTTGGCAACCAGCTCGTCAAATGCCTCATCGCTCTTTTCGGGCAGCGTGTACTGTACCATTTCTACCTTGTTGAACTGGTGACCGCGTACCATGCCGCGCTCGTCTGCACGGTAAGAGCCTGCCTCGCGACGGAAGCAAGGGGTGTAGGAGATGTACTTACGGGGCAGGTCTGCCTCGGTCAGGATCTCGTCGCGGTGCAGAGAAACCAAAGCGGTTTCAGCGGTGGGAAGCATAAAGCGGCGGCGCTCATCGTCATCCTGCTGCTCCAGCCAGTATACCTCGTCCTTGAACTTGGGGAACTGACCTGCGGTCTGACCGCACTCGTAGCCCAGCATGTGAGGAACCAGCATCAGCTCGTAGCCGTTGCCAAGGTGGAAATCAATGAAATAGTTGAGCAGCGCCCACTCAAGGCGTGCGCCAACACCGGAATAGATCCAAAATCCTGCGCCGGAGAGCTTGGTACCGCGCTTGTAGTCGATCAGACCCAGATCTGTGCACAGATCAACGTGATTCTTGGGCTCAAAATCAAACTTTCTGGGCTCACCGTAGTAGCGCAGAGGCTCGTTGTTTTCCTTGCCGCCGGGCAAAAGATCCTCGTCGGGCAGGTTGGGCAGGCAGAGAAGCAGACCCTGGTACTGTACCTCTACGGTCTTCTTTCTCTCGTCGATTTCCTTGACTCTTGCACCCATTTCCTTCATCTTTGCAAAGATGGGAGCTACGTCCACGCCCTGCTTTTTAAGCTGGGGAATTTCCTTATTGATCTTATTCTGCTCAGCCTTGAT
>JAGBXH010000132.1 GCA_017629395.1 Clostridia bacterium
AAAGAGAGGATACGTGATGCTGCCTGCATTGGAACAGACCAAGCCCCAAAGACGCGTGCAGAGTGATTTTTCGGGCGGACTTTGGCATCGCTTTGGCGGCGGTGAGCACAGCTTTTTTGATTGCCGTAACGTCAGCGGTGCTCAGCACCCTGCGATTTCTCCCCGTATTCCCAGGAGAAAATGGATGAATCTTTCCCAGGGCGTGCAGGGAATGCATTGCTCAAACGCCTTGTATTTGGTTTCGGACGGTGAGCTGATGCTCTCACTTGGTCAAAACAGGGTGCGGGTGCTGGGAGACGTTTCAAGTGAACCCAAGGTGTTTGCCACGCTTGACCGTTCGGTACTGGTCATGCCGGATTTCAAGGTATACGACACCGTCAGCGACAAGCTGACCGCTAAATACGTAAGGCTGCTTTTGGCAAACGCTTTGGTGCATAATCAGGATTACGTGGATGAGGACGGTATTGCGCGCACCATTCGGCGTAACACGCTGCATTGCGTGGATTTTAATTTTCTTGATTACTTTAAGCCGGGGGATTCGGTGCGTATTGCGGGCACGAAAAGCAATAATGGGTATTACACCATTCGGGGCGTGGAGGAATTTGATCTGCGCTTTGATGAAAATGCATTCGTAGCGGAGGACATGCCCACCTGCTACGTGATTCTGGATATGCCTCCTTTAGAGGGAATGTGCACCGTGGATGATCGCCTTTGGGGATATGCAAGCAATTACATTTATGCCTGCGCTCCGGGGCTGGTCACAAACTGGTACCGCTACGATGGGGATGAGAAGAGCAGCTTCAAGATGATGGTGGCGGACAGAGGTCCGTTTACCGCGTGCACCATGCATGCGGGACATCCCGTCTTTTTCAAGTGCAATTGTATGGTGGAGGTGTACGGAAACGATCCGACGAACTTTTCTTTGGTGACCACCTGCCTTTCCGGGGTGGCGCAGGGGAGCGGAGGCTCTCTTTGCTCGGTTGGCGGCAGTATGTACTATCTGTCGGATAACGGTGTGATGCGTTGCAGCGGCAGCAGCGCACGTGTGATCTCCGAGGCTCTTGGAACACATCTGAAGAACGGCGTTGCAACGACCGACGGCAGACGGTATTATCTGAGTGCCGTGGACGAGGCGGGGGTACGTGCGCTGTATATTTATGACACAGAGACCGAGGCATGGTATAAGGAAGAGGGGGCAAATATTGTGTATCTCGGATATCTGAACGGGGACGTGTACGCCTACTGCAGCGATAATTCGGTGTATCTGATCGGGCAGGACGTTACGGGGAACGGCACGCCGTTGGGAGAGGTGGCATCGTATACTGAGTTTCACCCGATTTGTGATGATGCGCGCGGGGAGATCGTGCCCGTGCGGCTTGGCTTGCGCGTTTGGTGTGACGAGGGGAGCGAGATTGCGATTGACGTGCGCTATGACGACGGAGAATGGGAGGAACGAGCGACGCTGCAAAGCGTGGGGGAACGGCTTTGGTACGTGCCGCTGCAGCCTCGCGTCTGCCATACACTGCGCGTACGCGCCAGAGGAACGGGCAGCTATCGCATTTGCGCTTTGATCTGGGAGTATAAATGATATGCAGCACACGCCGGATTATCAGAGAGTGCTGTGCGAGGAGCGGCATGAGCGCATAGAAAATCGTCTTGCCAAGCACGGGGAACAGATCGACTCCTTGGAAAAATGCACGATCAAGCTGACAGAGATGGTGGACAGATACGACAGACTCGCGCAGGGGCAGGAGGCACGCATTGCGGTGCTGGAGCGCAAGCCGGGAATGGTGCTGGAGCGTGCGATCGGATATGCACTATCCGTTGTACTGGGCGCGCTTGCCAGTGCACTGGCGGGGTATTTTTTGCACTAAACTTGACACGATACTTGACAAAAGGGTGATCATAAGGTATGATTAAGGTACTACCATGCAAAGGAGACCTTTTATGCTGACTGAACACCCTCTTTATTTTTTAAGCATGAATGCCGCGCATAACGACGATTATCACAGCCGCGTGACTGAGGCAATGAATCCCGTCCCGGTAACCGCGGAAAACGGACAATATACCTATCTCTTGGCAAATTACGACGGTGAGGTGCAGGTGGATTGCACGCCCTTTGATGAGCACACCTTTGAAAGCGTGACCACCGTGCGCAATACCGGGTCTGAGTCCTTGACGCTGGATCGCCTTTCCTCGGGCTACGTGGCAGGCATCGGCAGAGGCGGCAAGCCTTGGCGCGACAAGCGTTTTGTGCTTCATATGTGCGATTCCTCCTGGCAGGGTGAGGGGCAATGGAGAAGCGGATATATTGAGGAGTTTGGCGTCTATCCCACCTACAATCACGGTACGCAGCGTGCATGGCGCATAGGCAGCATCGGCTCTTGGACGACCTGCCGCCATTATCCCATGATCATGCTGGAGGACACTGCGCTTGGCGAGACCTGGTATTTTGAGATCGCTACGCACGCCTCATGGTATATTGAGATCAACGTGGGTGGCTACCGCAGCGATCTGTGGCTCAACGTGCTGCTTTCTGCTTGTCATGAATTACACGACGGCTGGCACTACGAGCTGCAGGCAGGGGAGAGCTATACCGCACCGCTTGCCATTTACGGCAAGGTCAAGGGCGGCTTTGAAGAGGCGGTTGCTGCGTTGACGAAATACAAGCGCGCCAAGATCGACCGCGCATTCCCCGGCGGACATATTCCCGTATGCTTTAACGATTACATGAATTGCCTGTGGGCACTCCCTACGCGCGAAAAGCTGGTGCCGCTGATCGATGCGGCTGCCGCAGTAGGCTGCGAGTATTTCGTAATCGATGCAGGCTGGTTTGGCGGCGGTCAGCATTGGAGCGCTGCTCTTGGTGACTACGAGCAAAACGATGCCTTGTTTGGCGAGGGCGGCTTTGACGGCATTCTTGCCTATATCCGCGAAAAGGGCATGCTGCCCGGCTGCTGGCTGGAGGTGGAAAGCGTCAATGCAAGCGCGCAGGTATTGCAAAAGATTCCCAATGCGCGCCTGACCAGACACGGGCACGTTGTAGGCAAGAACACGGGCTTCCTCAATTTCCGCAATCCTGCCGTGCGCGAGCACGTGTTCGGCATTTTCCAGCGTCTTTACAATAAGGGTATTCGTTTTATCAAGAACGACTACAATCAGAACGTGGGCATCGGTATCGACGGTGCGTGCGGGCAGGCCTCTCCCGAGGAGCTCAAGCGCAACCAAGCCGCTTTTATGGCGCTGATTGACCGCGTGCACGAGGCGTTTCCCGATCTGGTGATTGAAAACTGCTCGTCCGGTTGCATGAGAGCCGACCACGCAAGCGAGCGGCATTTCTACATGCAAAGCGTCAGCGACCAGGAATACTATGAGCGCATGCCCGCCGTGGTGCAGGGGCTCTTTGCTTGCATGCCCCCCGAACGCGTCGGCATTTGGGGCTATCCTTATCCCGTGATGATCGAGCACCGTGAGAGCTTCAAGCCCGGGGCGGAGTTTACCGCGCGCTTTACGGACGGACACAATACCGTGTTCAATATGGTGCAGACCATGCTTGGCTGCATTTATCTGTCGGGGCATATTGACTGTGCGGATGCGGAAAATCTCGCACTTATGAAAGAGGGCATTGACCTGTATAAGCAAAACCGCGACACGCTTGCCAAGTCCTATCCCGTTTATCCCACGGGGCTTACCAAAATGGCGGACAAGGGCATTTTGTCCTTGGGTGTGCAAGAGCCCGAGAGCGGTACGCTGCTTTTGGCAGTATGGAAGACGGGCGAGCAGACGCACGCAAAGATCGATCTTGGCAAGTACGTA
>JAGBXH010000133.1 GCA_017629395.1 Clostridia bacterium
AATTTATGCAACCCTACAAACATTGAAAAATCCCGGTTTTGCGCTTGCAAAATCGGGATTTTTTCGGTATGATATAGGTGTAAAAATGCGGCGATTTGAAGGTCGCTCAAACAAAAATCTCTCAAACGGAGGATAAAAACATGAAAAAGCTCAGAATTGGTATCATCGGTTGCGGCGGTATTGCAAACGGCAAGCACATGCCCTCGCTCAAAAAGCTGTCTACTGTAGAATTGGTTGCATTCTGCGACATCATCGAGCAGAGAGCAATTGACGCAAAGGCAAAGTACGGCACGCCCGATGCTGTTGTTTACACGGATTACAAGGAGCTCTTGAAGGACGAGACCATTGACGTTGTTCACGTCTGCACCCCCAACCGTTCCCACTCCTTTATTACTGTGGATGCGCTGGAGGCAGGCAAGCACGTTATGTGCGAAAAGCCCATGGCGATCAATTCCGAGGAAGCAAAGAAGATGCTGGACGCTGCCGCTCGCACGGGCAAGAAGCTGACCATCGGTTACCAGAGCCGCCAGTCTATGGGGGCAAAGTACCTCAAGAAAGAGGCTGAGGACGGCACGTTTGGTGAGATCTACTACGCAAAGGCAACCGCGCTGCGCCGCAGAGCCGTTCCCACCTGGGGCGTATTTTTGAACGAATACGAGCAGGGTGGCGGTCCTCTGATCGACATCGGTACGCACTCGCTTGACCTGACCCTTTGGATCATGGATAACTATAAGCCCAAGTACTGCGTTGGTACGGCTTATCACAAGCTCAACAAGGACACCAACCAGGGCAACGCATGGGGCAACTGGGATCCCGATAAGTTCACCGTTGAGGACAGCGCATTCGGATTTGTCGTCATGGAGAACGGCGCAACCATCAATCTGGAGTCTGCATGGGCACTCAACATGATCGACGTGCGCGAGGCTACCACGCTGGTTTGCGGCACCAAGGCAGGCGGTGACCTGTATGACGGCGTGCGCATCAACGGCATTCGCAACAACAGCCAGTACGTGCTGCGCCCCACGCTCAATCCCCAGGGTGCTGCATTCTACGAGGGTGCAAGTGCGGGCGACCCCGCATCGGTTGAGGCTGCACAGTGGATCAACGCGATCCTGACGGATACCGATCCTTGCGTGCTTCCCGAGCAGGCATACACGGTTACCCGCATTCTGGAGGGTATTTACGAGTCTGCCAAGACCGGCAAGCCCTACTACTTTGACTAAGAGGATAATTTAACATGAAAATCAGCGTACTTGCAAATTTATACGGACAAAAATCTCTTGACGAGGCTCTCTCGATCATCACGGGTCTTGGCGTGCACACCGTAGAGCTGGGCGCGGGCGGATACCCCGGCAAGGCTCATTGCAATCCCGCAGAGCTGCTGGCAGACCCTGCCAAGTATGACGAGTTTATCGCCACTCTGAAAAAGTATGATGTCAGCGTTTGCGCGCTGGCTTGCCACGGCAACGCCGTGCATCCCGATCCCGAAATTGCCGCATCCTTTGACAAGGATTTCCGCGAGGCTGTTCTGCTGGCAGAGAAGATGGGCATTGACACCGTCATCACCTTCTCGGGCTGCCCCGGTGACGCACCCGGTGCAAAGTACCCCAACTGGGTGACCTGCCCCTGGCCCGATGATTTCCTCAAGATCCTTGACTGGCAGTGGAACGAGGTACTGATCCCTTACTGGAAGGAAGCAGGCGCGTTTGCCAAGGCACACGGTGTGGATCACATCGCATTTGAAATGCACCCCGGCTTCTGCGTGTACAATCCCGAAACGTTGCTTAAGCTGCGCGCAGCGGTTGGCGACGTGATCGGTGCAAACTTTGACCCCTCTCACCTTGTATGGCAGGGCATGGATCCCGTGGCTGCCATTCGTGAGCTTCAGGGTGCGATCTACCACTTCCACGCAAAGGACACCAAGATCGACAAGTACAACACCGCCAAGAACGGCGTGCTGGACACCAAGCACTACGGCGACGAGATCCACCGCGCGTGGGTATTCCGCACCGTGGGATATGGCAACGGCGAGACCTATTGGAGAGATATGGTTTCCAATCTGCGCCTTGTGGGCTATGACCGCGTGCTGTCCATTGAGCATGAGGACAGCCTGATGAGCATTGACGAGGGTCTTGCAAAGGCTGTTGCGTTCTTGAAGGACATCTGTATCTACGAGCCCAAGCCGGGCACTATGAGCTGGGCGTGATGATGCGTAAAAGCTTGATTGTTTTGACTCTCTGCCTGCTTTTGACGCTTGTGCTGTGCTCTTGCGATATGCAGGGCTTGGTGGGCGAGCTGCAGGGGGAAAAGCCTGCGGATCAAACCGTGGGACTTGGCGGCTTTGCCGGTGCTATGGAGATCATCGGAACCGATGAGAACGGCAATTATATCGCCAAGGGCGAGAACGGTACCTATGTTGTGAACGGTGATGCGTTTTTCGATGGCGAAGGCAGCTTTTCCGTGATCATTGGCGGCAACGGATCGTTTCAGTATGAAGTAAGCATAGCCGATCCCTTGTCCGAGGTTGACGCATACGAGGCGGATGCCTTCGTGCCCACCGATAAGGAAACCGATTACGTCAAGATCACGGTGCGCGACTACGGTGAGATCGTGATCCGTCTGCACGCAAGATACGCGCCCGCTACGGTTGAACACTTCAAAAAGCTGGTGGGGCAGGGCTTTTATGACGGACTTGTATTCCATCGCATCATTCAGAACTTTATGATTCAGGGCGGCGGTTACGATGAGAGCGGTGAGCTGCATAAAACCGACGCTATCAAGGGTGAATTTGAAGCAAACGGCTTTAAGAACACCTTGAATCACGCACGCGGCGTCATTTCTATGGCGCGCGCGCAGGCAATGGACAGCGCATCCTCGCAGTTCTTTATCTGCGATACCGATAACACGCGCTTGGACGGACAGTATGCTGCGTTTGGTGTGGTGGTTGCCGGTATGGAGGTTGTGGATGCGATCGCTGCTCTCAAGACCCAAGCAGGCGATGCGCCCATATCTCCCGTCGTGATCGAAAGCATTACCTTCGTGTATCGCGACAAGAAATAAAAAGCAATAAAAATGCAAAAATCCGCTCAAATTGGGCGGATTTTTTGCGTATAAGGGGCTCCGCTTGTTGCAAAAATGAGAAAAACGTGATATAATAATGATATATTTACTGTTTGATATAGCCGTGAATTTGAAAAAAGAGAGGTATCTCCCATGATCAGAATTCCCGTGTTTCCCGTAGGACAACAAATTTTTGAGGGCTGCAGCGTCACCGTGAATCAAAGAAAGGCAAAGCCGTATCTTGCGCGTGTGTCTGCCATGCCGTTCAATCGCTCCTGGCCGGGGCATCAGCGTCCCGAGGAGCAGACAGAGCTTGCGGGCTTTGTTTCGTTCGAAGCCGACGAGGCGGTCAGCATGACCGTGACCTGGCAAGCGCCGCCCAAAGAGGTGCTGGTGCGTCCGCTTTCGCGTGGCGTGCAGGTAAGGCTTGACGGCTGCACCGCGTCCTTTACGTTGCCCGGCTGCGGACAATATACGGTGGAGGCGGACGGATGGCACGGTGCTTTGCACGTGTTTGTCAATCCCATCAAGCAGACCGACGGCTTGCGTACCACCTACCGCTTTGCGGGGGGTGAGCACCATATCGGTTCGATCGAGCTGACCGATAACGATACTGTGTATATTGATGCGGGTGCGGTGGTATACGGCTCGTTTTATGCCATTTGTGCCGAGAATATCCGTATTCTCGGAAACGGCATCATTGACGGCAGCAAGGAAGAGCGCACGAGCGAGACGTCACTTCTGGCGTACGATTACGAAAAGCCCGTACCGCAGGATAAGCAGGGCATTCGTGCCTTTTTGCACGCACGCCGCGTGTTGCGCGGAAATTTGCGCTTTTATCGCTGCAAAAACGTGTCAATTGAGGGCGTGGTCTGCCGTGACAGCGCATCCTTTTCCATTATTGCGGCGGGATGTGAGAATGTGTCGATTGAGAACGTCAAATGCATCGGCATGTGGCGGTACAACTCGGACGGTATCGATCTGTTCAACTGTACGGGCGTCAGCGTGCGCAATTGCTTCTTGCGCAACTTTGACGACTGCATGGTCATCAAGGGTATTTGCGGCTGGGATGATGTGCCCAATCGCAATATTACCGTAGAAGGATGCGTGCTGTGGTGCGATTGGGGCAGAGCACTGGAGATCGGTGCGGAAACAAACGCGCCCGCGTTTTATCATATCGTGTTCTCGGATTGCGACGTCATCCACGGCTCTACCATGCAGCTGGATATTCAGCACCACAACCGTGCCGAGATCCATCACGTCACCTTTGAAAACATTCGTGTCGAGTACACGCAGCATCAGCTGTCCGATCTGGGGCAGCAAAGCGATGAGCAGGAATACCAAAACACGGATCCTGTGCGTCATCCCATTTTGCTCAACGTAGCATTGTACGATATGGGGTTGTTCGCCAAGGACGGGAAGCATGGCTGTGTGCACGATATTCTGTTCCGCGATATTTACGTGCTGACAGACGCCCCCATGCCTATGCCGATGTCCATTTTTGCAGGTCTTGACGAGCAGCATTCTGTCAAGGACGTGCGCATAGAGGGGCTGTACTTCAACAAAGAGCGCGTGACCGATGCAAACGCCAATTTCGTGATCGGTGCGCACGCATACAATATCAGTCTTAGCTGAATAAAAGGAGTTGACCGTATTGAACGCATTGCATTATACCCTGATCGGTGCAGGGGCTGCTGCGGCTGCCATTGCCGTAGGTGCAGGGATTGCCGCACCGTATATCCACAAGCTTTTTAAGAAATCCTTTGGGCGTGCAGGTGCCTTGTCCGATGGGCAGAATGCCTTTTTGGAGGGCTTGCGCAGCCATGGATTTGAAAAGCAGGTCGAGATTGTGAAAAGCGGCTGGGATAAGCTGGCAAGCGTCGATTATGAGAAGGTGTATATCACCTCGCACGACGGACATAAGCTTTGTGCCAAGCTGTATGCGCCCCAAAGCCCTGCTGCAACCGTGATCTTGGTGCACGGCTATCACAGTAAATCCGAGATGGATTTCGGGTGTGTGTTTGCGTTTTACGCTGCGCGCGGTATTGCCATGCTGATGGTGGATCAGCGCGCACATGGCGAGAGCGAGGGTGCGTATCTGACCTTTGGTGCAAAAGAGCAGTATGATATCCGTGATTGGGCAAAATATCTGGTCAAGCGCTACGGAGAGCAGCACAGCATCATTCTGGACGGTGTTTCCATGGGCTGCGCCACCGTGCTGCTGGCATCGGCTCTGCCCGATCTGCCGGTGCAGGTCAAGGCGGTCATCGGTGATTGCGGCTATTCCTCTGCCAAGGCGCAGATCAAGCAGGTCATCAAAGAGGATATGCATCTGCCTGCGGGCTTGGTCTATCCCGTGACCACGCTGCTTTGCAAGCTTTACGGCGGAGAGTATCTTGGCAAGGCGGACGTGGAAAGGGCAATGAAGCATGCAAAGCTGCCCACGCTGTTTGCCCACGGCGGGGGGGATGATTTTGTGCGCCCATATCACTCCGAGCGCTGCTATGCCGCCTGTGCCTCTTCGTATAAAAGATTGTGTATTTTCGAGGGCTCGCCGCACGGGCTGAGCTATCTGGATCACAAAGAGGAATATGAAAAAGAGATCATTGCACTTTTGCGACATGCGGGAGTGTTGGATTGACAATTTTGGAGGACCTGAATGAACAAATTTTTGACGAAATCTATGGTACTGCTGCTTGCCTTGCTGCTGTGCCTTGGCGTGATCGGCTGTCATCCCACAACGCAGAACGGTGAGGATACGACCGAGGGAACGACGCAGGCTGTTGTGGAGAGAGAGCCGATCGTGCTTGACTACGAGGGTGACCTGACGCCCGGCGGCACGCCCGAAATCCGTGCCGAGTATGGAGATTCTGTATACGTGGGCAAGGCTGTGCCTGCATTCTACTATACCGAGGAGCAGGCGATCGCCCTTTTGGAGCAGATCGAGGATTTGTACGACATTTTGGAGAACGGCACGCCCGAAAGCTTTGTCAATGCGTTTCACAGCGTGAAATCCGGTGCGTTTGCCGAATTGACTACGCAATGCCGCTTGGCGTGGCTGGAATGCGATTTGTACCGCAACGATCCCGAGGCAGATGAAAATTACCTGTGGATGAACGCACTGTTTGGTGATGCAGCCATTAAGCTGAACAAGCTGTACCGCTTGGCGTATGGAACGCCGGCAGGTGATCTGCTTTTTAAGGGCTGGAGCGAACAAAGCATCCGTATTGCGCTGGCAAGAGCCGATGGGGCGGATGATGAGTTGCGTGAGCTGCTGCGTAAGCACGAGGAGCTGACCGTGCAATATTATGAGGTGACCGATGGGGAAGACGGTATGGATGCCATGGTGCCGCTGTATATGGAGTTTGTACGCGTCAATAACGCCATGGCACAGAAAATGGGCTATGACAATTATATAGATTATGCGTATGAGTGCGACTACCGGCGCGAGTATTCGCCCGAGGAAATCGAGCAGGTGCGTAAGCTTACCAAGGAACAGCTGGCACCCTTGCAGGAGCGCGTGCGGGAGGAATTGCTTGCGTTGGATGAAATCATGCAGGATGAAGAGTTTGCAGTTGCGGATGCGCTGTACTATCTGGCGTATGACAACGAGGCGGTCGATGCGTACATACAAAGCGTGAGCGCGTCGTTTGGCAATGCATATACCGAGCTGTGGGAGAAAGAATATTATTGCTTGGCGTATGATGAGTCTGCGTCGAAAATCTCGGCGTATCAGGAAATGTTGCCCTCGTTGAAGCATCCGTTTTTGTACATTGGACCCGGCTACACGGATGCGCAGGCAATTGTGCACGAATACGGGCATTACTATTCCGCTTTGATTGCCCCGGACCGTGAAATTTCGTACGATTTGGCTGAGCTGCAATCGCAGGGAAATGAGTGGCTGCTTTGGGCGCATCTGTCCGAGCAGTATCATGACAATGCCATTCTTCACGTCAATCTCGAGCGTCTGTATAATGCACTTGACGACGTGATGCTGTTCTTGTGTATGGATGAATTTGAGCAAGAGATATATGCAAATCCCGAAAAGTATACAGATCACGAGTCGCTGGATGCACTGTATACCGAAATCGTTTCAGACTATGGGAATCCGGAGTATTTCGATCTCGATTACTGGCACTACGTGGTGTTTGATTACGAGGCATACTTTGCCAGCTATGCCATCTCGCTGATCCCGTGTATTGAGCTGTATTATTTGGCAGAGACCGATATGGATGCCGCCAAGCAGACCTATCTGTCGCTGATCGAATACGAGGGCGATCTGACCTTCTCCGAGGTATTGGAAAGCGCAGGGCTGCAAAACCCGCTGGATCCGCAGTATACCGTGATCGATTTTGAGGCACTCTTGGCATTGATGAAGCAAAAACAATAAAGAAATCATGACCCTATGCAAAATGGAGACTGAAATGAACAGACTTTTGATGAAATATACGGCGTTGCTGCTTGCCCTGCTGCTATGCCTTGGAGTGATTGCTTGCCAACCCACGACGCAAAACGGTGAGGACACGACCCAAGAAACGACTG
>JAGBXH010000134.1 GCA_017629395.1 Clostridia bacterium
AGCCAAGAAAAACAAAAAGCTGCGCAACGAGGCAAAGTGGCACGAGCTGCCCGATAACGCCGCGCGCGTGCGCTTCATTTTCGTGGATTATATGATCCGCCGCATCAAGCAAGGGTATCGCATCAAGTATTCGCAAACGCCTGATGAGATCGGACGCGAGATCGCGGTTGAGGACGATGAAAAGAGGCTGTTTGAGGTTTACCGCACTGCCAGATACGCAGGCGCGGCAGCCAACGAGGTCATTGATAACGACACGGTCGACGAGCTGCTCAAGATCAACGTCAAGCGGTCGTAACAGGCAAATGAATCGTAGGGGAGCATTCCATATGCTCCCCTTATTAAAATCAAGGGTATTTTGAAAAAATATTCTCTTGCTTTGCAACCAAGCAGCCCCAAAAGGGTACTGTATAGGTGAGGGCGCCTTTCAGACGTTACATGACAGGAGGTGAGAGCATGCGCAATATAGACGATCATAACGTCATAGAGCTGTACTTTGCGCGGGACGAGCGCGCAATCCGGGAAACGTCGGACAAATACGGCAAGCTGTGTCAAAACATTGCCCGTAATATTTTGGGTAACTCGCAGGATGCCGAGGAGTGCGTCAACGATGCGTATATGGGCGTTTGGAATGCCATTCCGCCCGCGCGCCCCGATGACTTTTGCGCATTTGTGTGCCGCGTGGTGCGTAACGTTTCTCTCAAACGTCTGCGTGCGCTGACACGGCAAAAGTGCAGCAGAGAGATGACGGTATCGCTGTCCGAGCTGGAGGAAATACTGCCCGACGAGGCGGTGGACGGACGCGAGGGCGAGGTGTCTGCCGCAATCAGCGCGTTTTTGCGCCTGCAGAGTGACGACGTGCGCGGTGTGTTTGTGCGCAAGTATTATTTCTTTGACTCGGTTGCGGACATTGCAAAACGCTACGGCTTTAGCCAAAGCAAGGTCAAAAGCATGCTGTATCACACCCGAGAAAAGCTCAAGGAGCATTTGACTAAGGAGGGAATTGAAGTATGAAGATACCCAAGATTGCAGAAGCCATGGGCGAGATCGACGCGGATCTCGTGAGCGCATCTGCCAAGGAAAGAAGAAGGGCAAAGCAGCCGTGGATCAAGTGGAGTATACTGACCGCCGCTTGCCTATGCGTCATCATCGTGGCGGGCATGATCGTCGTGCCCATGATGATGGGCGGGGAGGATATTTTGCCCGGTAAGGATCGCGAAACCGTATCGTTTGGTGACTTGGAGCGGCATTATAAAAGCATGGATAAGGTCAGCTCGGAAAGTGCGATCGCTTGGCCGTATAAATATTTGACTATGGCTGAGAAAAATGCGCAGATCGTATGGTCGTTCCGCGAATATCGTCTATGTAATAAGACGATTCAACCGCAAAATTTAGGCGCAAAGATCGGAAACTATTTAGGCTATGCGATATACGAGGTCAAGGGTGCTTTGCAAGAGCATGTGATCGCTGTGAACTTTGACGGTGAGTATTATGCATACCGTTGCTGTGCCGACTACGAAAACACGCCCGCAACGCTTGGGGAACTGTTTGACAAATACGATCTTGCAAACACGTTGCAGCTGGATCAATTTCACAGATTTGAAAACGGACATGATAACAAAGGCTATTTCGCTTTGCCCGATGATACGTACGTCATCGATGTGCTTGCCTCTTGCCGCGATGCCAAGATGAATCCGGATTGGGACATGTGGATACGCGAAGGAGAATATCTCAGCTTTACGGTTACGTCCGATGCGTTGGGTGTTTACAAGCTGGCCGTGTATATTACCGAGGCAGGGTATTTCTGGACGAATATATTTAACTATGCTTATATTTACGATATTGGACCGGAGGCTGCAGGCAAGATCATTGACTATGCCAAGGCAAACGCACACAAGACGCCCGATGAGCCCTTTGAGTACAGATTGGCAGGCACGCTGACCAAAATCGAGGACGGATATGCGTATATTGACGACAGCATCATGTGTGTTGAACCGAGCGAGGGTATGGTCTTCCGCGTGTCCACCGACGATCTGCGCATCAGCAGATGCCTTGTCGAGGATCTGACGGGCATCCGACCCGGCGACCTTGTGGTGGTCACCTTCCGCGGCGGCATTGACCCGGAGGACGG
>JAGBXH010000135.1 GCA_017629395.1 Clostridia bacterium
AACCGTTGCAACCAACCGCGCAAACAAGCAGAACGCCGAGCAGGGCGGCAAGCTGCCCACCGACACCACGCAGCAGACGCAGAAGGTCCCCGACACCGACGCGCTGGGCAAGGGTGAGGACACCGTTCCCGTTTACAACGAGGGCAACGGCACCGAGCAGGTAGTGGAAAAGGTAGAGGGCTATTCCCTGCCCGTGCAGGGCACGCTGGGTGCCAAGCACGACGCCTCCGTGCAGGTATGGTCACCTACCATGGAGGAATACCGCATTCACCTTGGCATTGACATTACCACCGAGGACGCAGCCCCCGTTTACGCAGCCGCAGCAGGTACCGTGGCGCAGATCTGGGATGACCCCATGATGGGCACCTGCGTTGCCATCTCTCACGAGGGTGACGTGGTCACCATTTATAAGAACCTCGCCGCAAACCTTGCAGACGGCATTGTTGCAGGCAAGGAGGTCAAGAGCGGTCAGCAGATCGGTACGGTAGGCGGTACGGCAACCTTGGAAATGGCGGAAGCACCCCACCTGCACTTTGAAATGACCGAGGGTGGCTTGTCCGTTGACCCTCTGGAATATTTCTCCGACAAGGACGTCAAGACACTCAACACCTACGAGGACGGCACCGAGGGCAAGTAATATTTTGCAAAAGCAAAGCGCACACGACGTAGCGTGTGCGCTTTGCCGTCTG
Source organism: Clostridia bacterium (assembly GCA_017629395.1). Lineage (GTDB taxonomy): Bacteria > Bacillota > Clostridia > Oscillospirales > CAG-272 > SVQP01. Next base: position 690 of record JAGBXH010000135.1, read on the forward strand.
TACAAGCAGACGGTTTTATGTGCATTTGGTTACACTTTTTTCGCGTTTTTTTTGCATTTTTTCTGCAATTTTTTGCACTTTTTTGCAAAAATTTCGCAGCTCTGTCAAGCCTTATCCGTATCAGAGTCTGTTCTTGATATAACGAAGCACCAGACGTCTGCCGAATTTGACGCGCTTATGCACGCAATTACGCAGATCAACGTACAGCGCCGCTACCTGCTTCATTTGCGCCACGCTCATGCCGTGACCAAATTCCTCGGCAGCAACGGCATCCATGATCTGTCCCATGCGGTGCTTGCTGACGGGCAGCTCCTCTGCGGGAGCAGCATTGGGATCGCCCTCCTGCTCGGCATCCTCGTATTCGGGTGCTCTGCCCAGAACGTCGTCCAGCTCCAGCGCAATTCTGCGTGCGTATTCATCCTTGAATTCGCCCGCCTCGGGAGAAAGCCCGTAAATATCCAGCAGATTGTGCAGAGCATCGATCACGGTATAGCTCAGCTCTCTGCGGTCATCCTCGCTCGTATTCTGTCCGAAATGCTCGGAAAGCACGGTCTCGGCTGCGCTGTCGCGCTTATACTGTGCGCTTGCCGCACGGTTCTTCAGATGCACCAGCACCGCGATCACAGCAGCTGCCACAAGGGCAACGGCTACGAAAACAATGGATGCAATAATGGTTCTGCGACGCTGCTCTGCCTCGGCAAGTGCCTCCTCATCCACCTTTTCCTCGTCTTCCTTATCGGGATCGTACTGATCAAGCATATCGTCGATCTCATCCTTGATCGAGGGGGGAGGCGTGGAGGAGCTGCCGTCCTGGTTGGGATCGCTCTGTACGCCGCCGTACATACCCTCATAGTATGCAGGGGTGCACTCGTACTGTACCCAACCGATACCGTCAAAGAATACCTCGATCCATGCGTGCGCCTCATAATCGTGCACGTAAGCAGCAAATCTGCCCGCGGCATTCTCTTCCTTGTAGGAATGGAAATCGCACGCGATGTAGCCCTCCACAAATCTTGTGGGAATACCGTATTCGCGCAGGATCAGCGCAGCTGCAGAGGCAAACTGTACGCAATAGCCCTGCTGCGTCTTGGTCAGGAAGTTTTCCACGCCGTCCAGCGAATCGTCCACCAGTGCCAGATCGGGCGTCAGCGTATAGGTGCAGCCCTTTTCCTCAATGATGTAGTCAATGACCGCTCTGACAAGATCGTTACGGTGCAGCACAGCCGCATCAAAGGTAGCGTTGGGCGCAGCAGCACCGCTAAAATCGTAGGGGTGCTCGACGATCTCGTAAATAGGCAGATCGTAAGCCTCCTCGTCCACCACGGTGACCTTTTCGTAAAGCTCAGCCATCATGGACTCATTGGGGTTCTCACAAACGATATACTCGCCCGTTTCCTCGCCGTTCTCGTCCAGCTCCTTGATATAATAGGTATTGAGCGCAAAATCGATCTCCAGCTTGGTGCCGATGGGATAGAACTCGTCGTGCGTAACCGCCTCTACGTGCTCAAACTCTCCCGTGGGTACCTTTTCCTTGAAGGTCGCGTTGTCAAAGATCTCGTTTGCAAGATCGGCAATGATCTTGCTGCCGCTCTTGCCGGTATAATACTTGTAGACGTAATCGGTGTAGTTGGTGTCATCCTCCTGAGCGTCCAAATCACCGCCAAACAGCACGCGCGCGATCTCGCGGCGGTCTTGCTCGCTGCCCGAAATATAACGGTACAGCAGCGACTCGGTATGATCCGTGGTCACGCTCTTAACGCGATAGCTGCTGTCCAGCTCAAGCACGTACTCGTTGCCCTCGCCGTCACGCAGCACAATGACTCTTTCCTTGGAATCGTAATCCACATCCTTACTCAGATGCACAAAGGATGCCACCGCTCCGCTGCCCTTACGGTAGGTAATGGTGGTCAAGCCCTGCTCGGGCACGTCCTTTTCCACCTTGGCAACGTACGTGGTCTTGACATCGGTAAAGTTGCCGATCATTTCCACCTCGTAGGAGCAGAACGCCAAAATCAACTCCTTTTGCAGGTTGTACTGCGCAATATCCGCACCCAGAATGCCGATCCAATCCTTATCGGTCTTGACAGGGGCAAAGGCAAGCGCGCTGTACTTGGTGCCCGCCTTGCCAAAATCACGTCCGGTCAGAATTCCGTCGTAGTAGTTGACAAAGCTGTGCTCGCTCTTTTCCACGTTGCCGTAGCCATACAGCCCGCGGCTCTGGTCAAACACGCTGGGCAGATACAAAAGCGAATCAAAGCTGTTGACGCGGCGCATATGCACCGTCATGGCAACAAAGCCGTAATCGGTGTACTTATGATACTTTTGCAGAAAATCATGATCCTTGTCAAAGATCTCCAGCTCGTTGTGCAAAAGTCCGTAAAAATCGTAAAACATCTTGTCCGAGGGATGCTCGTCGATGTCATAAAGGTCGCGGTAGGCATCAAATGCGCCGGGATTCTCGGGGTCGTCGGTCGATGCGGCGGGATACCACGCGCCATCCTTATAGTCCACACCGATCCAGCCGCGCATATACAGGTTTGCCGCATACTGCGACTCAATAAAGAAGATCTGCGTACCGTCATACTGCACGTGCTCAAGATCCGTGGAATGCGGCTTGAAGTTATCCTGATCCAGCTCGTATTCCAGCTCGTCAAGGCGTTCGTCGTCACCCATTAACGCTGCGGTCACGTACGCGCGTGCATACGCGATCTTTTCGTCCAGCACCTTGATGATCATGTGCTTTTTGATGCTCAGCGCGGGAATGATAACGATCAGAAGGCAGACGACAAGCATCATTGCCGCGGCAAAGCCGCCCATAGCACTTCTTGCGCTGTCGGTCTCCTGCTCGTACTTGCGTGCGGCGCGAACCTGCTTTTTGATCTCCTTTTTGTGCAGCTTCTCCTGCTTTTTCTGCAGTGCCTTCTGCTTTTTTTCCTGCGCGGTCAAGCGTTGCTTCTTGGGCTTGACCTTCTTTTGCTTTTTGACAAGGTAAGACGAGAGCTCCTCGTCAACCGTTTTGTCCTTATTTTTGCGCTTTTGCCGCTTTGCCTGCTTTACCAGCTTGCGTTGCAGCTTTTTCTCAGCCTTTTCGCGCTTTTTCTGCAAATATTCCTCGGGATACAGGGGTCTGTCCTGCTCCACGAACAGCTGCAGCTTGGTATCGTACTTATCCGTATCCACGCGGCGGCGGAACATTTTGTCGTACGCATACATGACCAGCACGGCGGCAACCGACGCGATCAGCACGCCTGCGCCAAGTCCGCTGGATGCCACGTTGAACACGCACACCGGCACCACGAGCACCAGAATGGCGATCACGGGCAGCACGGGACGCGTGCGCTTGGCAAGGAAGGGCACGAAGATGGCAGCCAGCACCAAAGCAACCGCCAGCATGCCGTCCGCACCGTAGGCGGTCAGCTTTTCCACGTAATACGCAGCCAGCGACTCACCCGAGGTCAGATTCGGCACACCGATACCGATGGTGGTCAGGTACACGGTGAACTTGGACAGATACAAGCGGCACAAAAAGCCGTTGTACAGCGCAAGCACGCCCTGCACGATATTGGGAGAGAGCACGGCGATGCCGGCAGCCCCCAACGCCACACCGCCAAGTGCGGTATAGCGGTTATAGAACAACAGACCGAATACAGCGGTGGCAAACGCGGCAAGCAGCAGCATTTTTCCCTCGGGCACGCACACGCCAAAGCCGTACGCTCCCGTAAAGCCGCCGCCAAAGAACATCATCAGTCCCCACGCAAGGCACATGACCACAAAGAGGCGACAAACGTAACCGAATACGCGCGTGCCAAGTCCCCTGCCCGCTTGGTCGGGCGGACACAGAAGCGGTCGCTGATGCTCGGGGATGAGCTCCGCCTGCTTTTTTTGCTTTTTCTCACGAGGCTGCTTTTTCGCCTTGATTTTTTTCTCTTTCTTTGCCACGGTGCTCACCTCCCCTCATTTTGCTCGGGCAATCTGCCCTCAACCAGTACAAGTCCGTTCTCGGCAAGCTGCCCGCGGCAGCCCTCGATATAGCGCAACCGCTGCACGCGGTTTGCAAATCTCTCCTCGGGATTATACAGCATGACCTGCGAAGAGCCAAAGGTTGCGCCCTCGGTCATACCGGGGATGGAGCACAACGCGCTGACCGACGCGCGGTCGATCGCACCTGTGACGAAGATCTGCTTGGTGCTCTGCGTTTCCGCTGCCATGGCGCAAAGTCTTGCCACGGTATCCTCGGGGCTGCAAAGCGGTGCTGTGGCAAACTCGCGGAAGATCAGCTCAAAATCCTCCTTACCGTGCAGGGTGACGCAATATGCGCCCGCCTCGCTGCGGCGGTCAAACCACATCAGGTTGACGATCTTGCCGTTGCGGAATTCCTCCAGCAGCACGGCAACGGTCAGCTCGACCACGCCGTCGGCAAGGTACTCGTTCATATCCTCATAGTAAATATCCTTGGCGAGCAAATGCTCCTCCTGCCGCTCGGGCAGCGCATCCTTACGCGCCTGCTCGGCAGATGCGCGGAATTCCTCGCGCAAGGCGTCCTTTTGCTCGCGCGAGAGCTTGATGCCCTGATCCTTGGCAAGGGCAACCGCGCTCTTGATCTTGCGCTTTTCCGCCTTTTTCTGTGCCTTTTCCTGCTTGCGGGTCAGCTCCTCGAGCGTGACGGGCTTGGGCGGCGTATCCGGGAAGGTACGTGCCAGGTCACAGTACACGTTGGTGATATTGGCAGTACCGGTATTGTACTCCTTGACGATCATCTGCTCGCTCTTGGAGGACAGCTTCCAGTGAATGCTCTTGAGCGAGTCACCCATACGGTAATCGCGGATGTCGCTGACCTCCAGACGGTCGTAGGAGATGGGCGAGCGCACCGTTCTTGCCACGCTATCCGAAATTGCCTGCGCGGCTGCCTCGTCAAGATTGAGCTTTCTGGGCAGTACGTAGACCTGATTGTAATTCTCCACGTCCACACGCACGCGCATCAGGCGGAAGAAATCGTATACGTAAAAGCACTTGACACCGATATCGTACGTGCCGCGGAAGCGGAAGCGCACCTCATTGCCTACGTCGTAGCTGGAAAAGGGCGCAAGTGCCAGACGCACGGTACGCATGGTGCAGCGCACGCTGTTCGCCTGCGGCAAAAACATCTGCGCCTCCACAAAGGGATAAGCAAAGACGGAGCTGTTATTGACGCGGAAATGATATTCATACGGCTGATTCTTTTCCACGGTTGCCGCGTCCGACATCATGTACACGCTCAGCGACATTTTTGCCGTCAGCATGTAAAGGAACAGCACGGGCAAAAGGAACACAAGGAAAATGAACAGAATGTGGGAAAAGGCATTGTTGAGTGCCTGCGTAAATATCAGCGCGGCACCCAGAATTCCCAGATACCACCAGAAATTCTTAGTCAGCGCGATCGTTGCGCCTCGCTTGCCCATGTCCTTGCCGCGCTTGTATGCTTCCCTCTCCTTTTTGGTAGAGGGCAGACGGATCTTGGACGCCAGCGCGACCGTGGTTTCGTTGATAAAGATATCCTTAAAGCTTTTTTCCTTGGCACTCTCCTCCTGCTTTTTGTACCAAATGCGGTACAGCACGATCAGCGTGCCGAGCAGCAGCAAGGAAGCGATGAGCACGTAAGGCGTGACGTGCTTGACGACAATGCCGTCCTCCACGTACTTCTCCACTCCGCGCAAGCGGGCAGCAAGTCCCGCACCCGAAATGATACAAAGCACGCTTGCCAGCGCGTCAAGTCCCGCAACGATGGCAGCCCACAGCGTCATATGCTTCACGCTCTTGGGGCCGAAGCTAAATAAGTTAAAGCCTACAACAAGTGCATAGCAAAGGGTGCAGATCAGCGCGCCGAAATACAGCACGCCTGCTGCCTGCAGCCCAAGCAGCGCACCCAGAATATTCTCCTCGGTCAGCTTGAACAAATCAAGGTATTCTTCCAACCCTGCAAGCTCTCCGCCCGAGAAATATGAAAATAGTCCCATGCCGCTTGCGTGCAGCTCCAGCACGTCGGGAACTGCGATGCGTACGGCATCCAGGCAGACAAACACGATCTGACAGACAAGCATTGCGCCCGAAAGAGCCCAGAGCAGAATGCGGTAAAGCTTGGCGTAATCCACCGGCTTTGCCTTTTTCTTTGCCTTGGTCTTCTTTTCCACGAACGAATGTCCGCAACCGTCACATACCTTGGGGTTCAGCGGCAGTATCTTGCCGCAATCGGGGCATTTGGTTGCCACCGTCGCACCGCAGCTAAGGCAGTACGTTTTATTCGCAGGTATGCTTTTGCCGCACCTGGG
>JAGBXH010000136.1 GCA_017629395.1 Clostridia bacterium
ACCGGGCAGTACCTGCGTAAGGTTTTGCAGAAATGAAGAATGAATATTGCATGATGAATCATGAATAACTTTGGTAGAAAACCCTTGCGATGCAAGGGTTTTCTTGATTGATCGTGCTGAGCGGAGGGCGTATGGAGATCGTGGAAGAAGGATTTTCTCGTTTTTCAAAAAATCCCGTTTCTGCTGTTGACAATCTCCCCATAATAATATATAATATAAGATAACTATATTTATCGTGGGGGCGTGCGGCTGTACGCGCCCGAAAGGACATGGAAATGAACCGTTGGGGTCATAGATATATTTCTCTTTTACTGGTTTTTGCGCTGCTTTTGTCGGCGCTTTTGCTGTTTGTCGGTTGTGCCAAAAGCAAGACGATCGAGGCGGGACAAGCCTTGACTCCCTACGATCTGACGGGCGACGAGAATGCTGCGTTCGGTGCGGATTTTGACCCCGATTGCATCAACCACGCGGGCAAGTACACCTTTTCCGTAGTCAGCGGCGACAAGACCACCAAAATCAAGCTGACGGTCAAGGACACCGTAGCACCCGCGATGCAAACTAAGCAGGTATACTGGGCTGTGGGCACCGAGCTGCCCGACCCCAAGTATTTCGTGGCTTCCACCACCGAGGTAGATGATTACACGGGCGAATACGTGGGCGAGCTGCCCAATTTCACCTCCTACACTGATTACCCGGTTAAAGTGCAGTATACCGATGCAAGCGGCAACAAATCTCCCGTTTACGACGTGATCCTGACCCCCTGCAAGGACGAAGTGCCCCCCACCATCGAGGCACAGAATATCGAATGCCGCGTGGGTGACGGCATCGTTTGGCGCAACTTTGTCACGCTGTCCGATAACTGCGCGGGCGAGGTCAGGCTGACGGTGGATTCCTCCCACGTCAACACCAACCAAGAGGGCAGCTACACCGTTTATTACACCGCGACCGATGCTTCGGGCAACGCATCGCAGGCGCAGGCAACCGTGCTGGTGGTGACCATGAACGTCACCGATGAGATGCTGTATGCCGAGATCGATAAGGTCATTGCACGCATCATCACGCCCGATATGGACAAGGCGGCGCAGTGCCGTGCCGTTTACGACTACGTGCAGGGCGGTATCGCTTACGTCAACACCTCCACCAAGGGCGACTGGAAATACGCCGCGTATATGTCGCTGTTCTCCACGGGCACGGGCGATTGCTACAGCTACTTTGCCGCATCCAAGGCGTTCTTTGAGCGTTTGGGCATTGAAAATCTTGACATTCAGCGTCTGCCCGGCTATACCGACAACACGCACTTCTGGAGTCTTGTCAACATAGGCACCAAGGAATCTCCCGTGTGGTATCATTACGACTCCACCCGTCTGACCGCCGCCTTTAACGTCAGCGGCTGCCTATTGACCGACGCGCAGGTGGACGCCTACGACGCATGGCGTGCAGGGGACTACTTCCGTATTTACGATAAGTCCAAGTACCCCGCAACCGACACGCGTATCATTACTGAGATTCCCGAGCTGACCCCCTATCTCAAATAATAAGGATTTACTATGCAAAACAACATTTTGGAATATTTGGAGCGCACCGTTGTGCGCCTGCCCGATAAGGTTGCCTTTTCGGACGGCACGTATGACATGACCTTTGC
>JAGBXH010000137.1 GCA_017629395.1 Clostridia bacterium
GAGAGGGATTCGAACCCTCGTGTGCGAAAGCACAAACTGATTTCGAGTCAGCCCCGTTATGACCACTTCGCATTCGCGAAGCGAATTCTCGCCGCAGGCGAGCTATCTCTCCATACGAAAAAACAAAAACCGCAACCCTTTATAGGATTGCGGTTATATGGCGGAGAGAGAGGGATTCGAACCCTCGTGTGCGAAAGCACAAACTGATTTCGAGTCAGCCCCGTTATGACCACTTCGATATCTCTCCATATTAGTACCACATTAGTACCACTTCTGTAGCACGCGCTATATTATAACACAACCTTTTTCAAAATGCAAGCCCTTTTTGAAAAGATATTGCAAAAAAGCGCAAAAATGTTTTGGTTTTGGTGCTGCGGTTTGCGCGTTTGTGATTGACAAGCCGTGCTTTTGTATGTTATAATAATATGATTATATTTTAGACTAACCAAAAAGAGGGAATACAAATGGAAAAGCTTTCTACACAGCCTTATAAGGGTACAAGAGATTTTTATCCGCGCGAGATGGTATTGCGTAACTGGTTCTTTGGCAAGATCCGCAAGACCCTGGAGGACGCGGCATTTGACGAATATGCAGGACCTATGCTTGAGTCCTTGGAGCTCTACGCTGCCAAGAGCGGTGAGGAGATTGCCAACGAGCAGACCTACCACTTTACCGACAGAGGCGACCGCCATCTGGCGATCCGTCCCGAAATGACCCCCACCGTGGCACGTATGGTGTCCAACAAGATCGGTGAGCTCAATTTCCCCTTGAAGTGGTTCTCCATGCCCAACTGCTACCGCTATGAGCGTCCGCAGCGCGGCAGACTGCGCGAGTTCTGGCAGGTCAACGTGGATATTTTCGGCTGCGATACCTATGAAGCAGACTTGGAAGCCATCACCAGCGCGATCCGTATTCTGCGCGCGTTCGGTGCGGACGAAACCATGTTCCGCGTGCACATCAACAACCGCCGTTTCTTTAACGACGTCATTGCGACCATTGCAGGCGAGGGCGAGGAGCGCGCACGCAAGGTTTCCAAGATCGTGGACAAGAAGAACAAGATCCCGCGTGAAAACTACGAAAAGGAAATGGGCGAGCTGGGCATTACCGCCGAGCAGATCGCCAAGATCGACTCTCTGTACGGCATGAGCGTTGCAGATGCTTGCGCACTTTGCCCCGAGAGCCGCGGTGCGCAGGAGCTTGCAAGTCTGTTTGATATGCTTACCAAGATGGGGCTTGACCGCTACTGCACCTTCGATTTCGGCATCGTGCGCGGTCTGGACTACTATACCGGCACTGTTTTTGAGGTGTTTGACCTCGCTCCCGAGAACAACCGCGCTATGTTTGGCGGCGGTAGATACGATAACCTTGTCGGCTTGTTCGTCAAGAATCAGATCAGCGGCGTTGGCTACGGCTTGGGTGACGTCACCCTTGAAAACTTCCTGACCATTCATCATTTGATCCCCGATCTATACACGGGCGGCACCAAGGTGCTTGTCACCGTGTTTGACGACGTGCCCTACGAGCACACGGCATGCCTGGTGGAATCTCTGCGTGACGCAGGCATTGCCTCTACGCTGTATATTGGCAAAAAGAAGTTCGGTAAGCAGCTGGATTGGGGCGTCAAGCAAGGATTCTCGCACGTGGTCATTATCGGCGGCAGCGAGTACGAAGCAGGCGAGGCGAAGGTCAAGAATCTGATCAGCAGAGAAGAGCAGAGTGTCAAGATTGACGAGCTGATCGCATTTTTCGCTTGATAATAAAGAACATTTTCGATTTTTTACAGGAGGGGCATCATGGTATATCTGTTTTTGGCAAACGGCTTTGAGGAGATCGAGGCACTTGCGCCCTTGGACGTTTTGCGTCGCGCGGGTGTGCCCGTGACCACGGTAGGCGTGGGCGGTGACAGCATTTTGGGTGCGCACGGCATTCGCGTGCAGGCGGATATCCCCGATACCATGTACCGCGATAGTGCTCCCGATATGATCATTTTGCCCGGCGGTATGCCCGGCTCGGAAAACTTGGATAATTCCCGCGTGGTGGACGCTGCCTTGCGTGCGGCTGCGCGCAACGATGCGTATCTGTGCGCCATTTGCGCCGCTCCCATGGTGCTTGGCAAGCGCGGATATCTGCAGGGCAAGCGCGCTGTTTGCTATCCCGGCTTTGAGGAGTATCTGGAGGGGGCGACCGTGACCGACGCGCGTGTAGAGTGCGACGGCAATGTCATTACCTCCAAGGGTATGGGTGCTGCCTTGGAGTTCGGTCTTGCTTTGGTCGAGGCGCTGTGCGGCAAGGAAAAGGCAGAGCAGATCGCAGGCGCGGTATTTGCAAAATGAACAATATGACAAAGAAGGAATTGCGAGCCGCTTTCAAAGCGGCTCGTGCCGATATGAATGAGCAAGAGCGTGCGGCAAGGTCCCGCGAGATCTGCACGCAGATTCTGCAAAGCCCCTTATATGCGGACGCCTGTTGCATACTGCTTTACGCAGCAACGGGAGAAGAGATCGATCTTAGTGCGGTTGCAGAGGATGCAAGGGCAAGGGGAAAAACGGTAGCGTATCCGCGCTGCTTGGATAAGGCAGGGCACATGGCGTTTTTCGTGGTGGATACGCCTGCTCGCCTGATCGAGGGCAGCTTCGGCATCCTTGAGCCGAGTGAGGATTGTCTGCCCTGGCAGCCGAGTGCAGATGCGCTTTGCATCGTCCCTGCGCTGGCGGTGGATGCGTTTGGTAACCGCATTGGCTACGGTAAGGGCTATTACGACAGATTTTTAGCCGAATTTGAGGGTGTGAGTGCGTGCGCGGTGTACCACTGCGGTATGGCGGATACGTTGCCCATGCAGGATCACGATTGCTCGGTGGGATATATCGTAACGCCTAAGGGCTTATTTGCCGCGGCAGAAATTCAGACGGTTGGAGCAAAAGCGGAGCAGACGCTCATTGACGATGCGTCCTACGCGACGGAGCTGGGAGAGCTTGACGCAACGGATGAATACGAGCCCGCCGCGGATGGGTATGATCCCGACGAGGAGTACGAGCCCGAGGATCAAAATGCGGATGCGGGAGAGGATCTGCGAGAGAAGCGGTTTTTATACAAGCTGAAGCGCATTCCCGTGTTGGGCAAGCTGCCCTTTGATCCCGTGCTGCTGCTTATTTTGGGGAATTTTGCGTTGCTGCTGATCTCGCGCCTGCTGGACGTGCTGTTGCTTGACCGCGACAATGAATATCTGGCTGTCGTGCTTTTGCAGATATTGATTTTTATGATTCCCGGTTATCTGTTTTTGCGCTACCGCGGCAAAAGCTACACCAAAAGGCTGCGCTTGCGTGCGCCTGCCTTTGATCACGTGTTACTGATTGTCGGCGCGGCGGGAACCCTGATCACCGGCTGCTTTTTGCTCAGCGTGCTGATGGGAAATCTGAGTGCAGGGCAGAGCTTTGTGCTCTACGATACCTTTACCTCGCATCAGGACGGCACGACCATGGGTGTGGCGTACCTGGTATTAGCGTACGCGATCTTGCCCGCCGTGTGCGAGGAGGTCATCTTCCGCGGGATTCTGTGCGCAGAATTTGAGGGCAGGGGCGTGGCGTGTGCCATTGCGGTCAGCTCGGTTCTGTTCTCTATGCTGCATTTCAATCTGCTGGCAATGCCGGTGTATTTGTTTGCGGGTGTGATTCTGGTGCTTGTGCTGTATGCAACGCGCTCGGTGTTCTGTGCCGTGATCGTGCATTTTCTGTACAATTTGTTCTGCTTGTTCGGGCAGAGCGGCTTTGCGGATTTCTACGTGACGCAAAGCGCGACCACGCTGTTTTTGATCTTGATGATCGCAGCGCTGCTTTTAAGCCTTGCCGTATTCTTCGGTGAGAGCAGCCGTCTGTACCGCTCCTATGCAAAGGATGGCGCGTCGGATGCTTACAGACCCGCGACAAAGCCCACGGCAGCCATGGTTGCCAAAAGCACCGCGCTGGCGTTTGCATCGCCCGCTGCGATTTTGTGCATTGTCCTGTATCTGATTGTTTGTATATTGCGTTAAATGTTAGCCGTACGGGAGTCGAACCAAGTTGGTTTTGACGAGCAGATTTTCTCGATCCCTTTATCTTTCCCCTTGGACATATGTTAAGTAATGAAGGAGCTGTCTGATTGGCGGCTCCTTTGCTTTTGTGCAATTTTGTGAAACTTGCGTAAAAGTATTGACGAGCGAGAGGATTTGTGGTATAATTTTGCCAATACC